>CALROF020000003.1:0-72235 GCA_943369775.1 Reyranella massiliensis 521 | reverse complement strand
ACGACGAGATCGTAGTTGCCCCAGTTAACGCGGTTAAGCGGGATGCCGAACGACTCTCCCGAAGTGCGCGAAAGATCCGTATGGCTGAGGACGTCGTAGTTGAAGCGATCCTTGGCGAAGATGTTCGTGGTCAGATTGGTGTTGTAGTTGCCCCAATTGTCCGCGAGCTTCTTCGGGCACAGGACCAGAACCGACCGATTGCGCAGCTCGTAATACTTGATCACCGCCAGCGCGGTGAAGGTTTTGCCAAGGCCGACGCTGTCCGCCAGGATACATCCGTTGTGCAATTCGAGCTTGTTGATGATCCCGGTCGCCGCATCACGCTGATAGTTGAACAACTTGTTCCAGACGAGGCTGTCCTTGTAGCCGGTAAGATCGTTCGGCAGCGCATCCTGGTCGACCTCTTCGAGGAAATCCTGGAATAGGTTGTAGAGGATGTGAAAGTAGATCCGCTCTGGTGAATTCTCCTGGTAGACGGACTCGATGTGATCGCAGACTGCGGCGGTGACGTCGCTGACCTTTTCCTCATCGTTCCATATCTGGTTGAAAAGCTGGAGATAGACTTGAGTATGTGCGGCATCGTCGATGCGCGTAACGAGGTTCGAGACTGCGTCACCTTTCTGATAGCCAAGATCGACAGCCGTAAAGCCGCTGATCGGCATGTAGGCAACGCCGCCTGCGTCGGCTCCCGCGTGGATGAACTGCTGCATGGGCGCCTTGGTCGTGTTCGACCGGAATTCTGCCTTCTTGCGTATCCACTCCGCACATTCG
The DNA here is from genome assembly GCA_943369775.1 of Reyranella massiliensis 521. Lineage (GTDB taxonomy): Bacteria > Pseudomonadota > Alphaproteobacteria > Reyranellales > Reyranellaceae > Reyranella > Reyranella massiliensis_C. The sequence goes on along the minus strand of CALROF020000003.1, from coordinate 71,464 downwards.
CGAGCTACTGCACGTTGGGTAAGCTTGTTGCGAAGTTGAATTTCAAATTCGGTTCCATATAGGGCGCGCTCACGTGTCGCCTTGGGGATGAAGAATTCCCGACGCTCCTTACGGAGTCGGTCCGTCAGCTCCGTCGGGGCGAAGGTCGGGGCCGTGAAGATGAACTGGAGGCTCTCGACCTTTGCCAATTCAGCCTTTAATGCCTCGAAGGCGTAGATCGAGAAAAACGAGGCGGCGATTTTCAGGCGGGTGCCGCGCGCTATCACCCCCTTGAGGTCGTCGCCGAGAAGTTGTGATGTATTGTCGATGAGCTTCATTGAGCTGCGTTACGACTAGTTGAGCAGTCCAGGTGCGGCTCCAGGCCCCGCTCAATCGAACGCAGCGCCACCGGCGTGCCGGCAAGGATTTCCTGCTCTATGAAGCCGAATGGAGCGATCTCCGAAGATGCGCTGGGGGCAGCTGAATCGGAGCCGCCGTTTGCGCGCACGACAAAATGCATCCTGTGTTGCCTCCCGTGGGATTCTTAGCGGCCGCGAATGGATTTGCAATCCAGAATGGCGCGGGCAAGGCGGATCAAGCCCGTTGGTCAGTCCCTGGAAAGCGCAGCAGAGCGCCCAGAGGCCGTCAGAGCCGCGGGGACGTCCACAGTTGAACACCTGTCAGGCGGAAGAGTGCTGACGTCGCTGTGCCGACGACTCCACCCAAAATGACCCTATCGCCTCCGCCAGCGTCGGCGCGTCGCTCGCACGCCCGTCCAGGATCGCCTCCACCGTCGCCGGCGCGCGCAGCGTCAGCCTGAGCACGCGAGAGACGTAGGACGGGTTGATCTTTTCTGCCTTGGCGATCTCGCGGATGGTGGCGTAGTGCCCGGTCTCCAGCATCTTCTGCCATCGAAACGCCCTGGCGATGGCCTTCACGAGCGTGCTGTCGATGTGGGGTACCACGAGGGGCGCCGGCATGCCGTCCTACGCCAGGACCAGCTTCCGACCGCCGCGCTTGCGCACGGCGAAGGGCGCCTTGATGGTCACAACGTCGGGCTCGGGCCGCGGCATCAGGCAGCCCTCCGGAGATCGCCCAGTTGCTGGACCACGTGGCCGAGCCCCTGTGTCCGGATCTGGAGCTCGAGCCCGTCCGTCTTGAGGTCGATGCGCTTGACCAGCAGCTGGACGATGCGGATCTGCTCGGCGGGGAAGAGTTCCTCCCGGAGTGGATCGAGTCGCTCCAGCGCGTCTCGGACCGCGCGCTCCGACAGTTCCTCGATTTGAGGCCCGGGGCGGCCCGCCAGGTCGCCACAACCACCTCGGGAGACCGCAGCAGGGCCCGCAGCTGGTCGATGACCGCGGCCTCGACGGCAACCGCCGAGACCCGTCGGATGGGGGACGGCCCTGCCTCGCCCTTCAGGGCAGCCTGGCGGACGTAGTAACGATAGAGCTTGCCGTGCTTGCGGGTGTGCGTCGGACTCATGGCTCGGCCCGTAGGGCCAAACAGCAGCCCCTTGAGGACAGCGGGAGTAGCGGCCCGAGCCCGGCAGCCCCGGACCCCGGGGCTCTTTTGCAGGATCGACTGCACCTTGTCCCAGAGTGCCTGGCTGACGATCGCGGCGTGCTCGCCGGGGGAGGTCACGCCCTTGTGGACGGCCAGCCCAAGATACGTTCGGTCCGCAGGATCCGCTACAGGGCTCCCTTGTCGATGACCCGCCCTCGATGGCTGCGAGCATCCTCGGCTCGAAGCTGGTGTGCCAGAAGCGTCGCTGAGCCGACCTTCAGGAAGTGCGCGAAGCTCAGGCGGATGACCGCTGGCTCTGGCTCATGGCGCTCAGTCTCAACCGAGCATGTTTCCGCCAACTCAGTGTAGAACAACTCTTTTGCAACAAGTTGTTGGCGTCAATCGGAACGAACTGAATGATCTTCAGGTCTTCTACCGAAACCAACTACTCGCATGTGGAGGCAGGTCCTCTTCTAGGCCAGCGATGTTTGTATAGTATGCTCTTGGCCTAGCAGTTGGGGAGATGGTCGCCTTGCCCAGTGAATCATTCAAGCAGTGGCTCGCAAAAAAGTCGTACAGTGAGAACACGAGAAATACGTACTTGGGTGATCTCTCCCGATTGGAGAAGCACTACGGAGACCTTGACCAGGCCTACGATGCCGATGGGTTCGCGTCACTTCGGAATCAGCTTGCCTACTCCAAAGATGACGAGCGGGCCGGTCGCCCAAATCCCGCAAAGTTCGTCATTGACGGCAATCTCTACAGCAATCTTGGCAGCTACAAAGCAAAGCTCGCCGTGTATGAGCGCTTTCGCAAGGACCAGTCCAACGGCATCCTCCAAAGGACTACCCCTCGAGGAGACGCACTGGAAGAGCTGAAGCAAAAATTCCTGAAGAGGTTCCCAGACTTCGAGCGACACCGCTTTCAAGCGAAAGAAGGGGAGTATTGGCGCGAAGAGCGACAATACAAAGAGGAGGTGATGGCGAAGGCGGCGCAAGTCCTCAATGTCTCAGCGGCTCCTCCAATTCTCGACACAACATCCATAGCCCGTGGCCGGCACATGCTTGCAGTGTTGCAGAAGCCACCGGCCAACTTCGTGGGATGGCGGACGTTCTCGCAGATTGAGGATGCAGGCCCTGATGCTGCGCGTCAGATCGCAGAGCTCTTAGGTGAACTCGTTGTCGAGGTGGGTGACGTAGTAGACTTGGTCGGTAGCTACGCCTCGAAACTTGAACCGCTTCTCAAGCTCGGAACCCAAGGTGCCTCTGCGTTAAGTCAGACGCGGACGCTGCTAACCGCCGCGCTCGCGCTGGTCCGCCCAGAAGAGGCAATTGTAATCAAGACGCAGATTATGCAGCGCGCAGGCCGGTTACTGTTGGGACGCCCGCTCTTTCGCGCCACAGTTATTGGGGCTGCCGAGTATCGTGATTTGCTGAACCTTTCTGAGGCCATATTCGCGGTGATGCGTGACGAATGGCGCTGGGAGCCTAAGGATCTATGGGACGTCCAAGGCTTCCTCTGGGTAACAGACGAGCGCTATCGCGGTGGCGAAGCCTTTGAACGAGACGAGGAAGAGGAACTACCAGTGGCTAGCCAGGAGCAGGCTTCGCCCCCGTCGCATCCGCTAAATCTTATTCTTTATGGCCCGCCAGGAACCGGAAAGACGTACACCACCGTTTCAAAGGCGGTAGAGATATGCGATGGCCTACTGCCATCAACTGATCGAGCGACGGTATTGCGCCGATATCAGGAGCTCATAGAGCGAAAGCGCATCGAATTTGTCACTTTCCACCAGTCTTACGCGTATGAAGATTTCGTCGAAGGCATACGCCCAAAGACGGAAAGCGAAGACGAAGAGACTTTGTCCAGGGGTATTGCTGTTCACCTGCAGCCCGGCGTGTTCCGGCAGATTGCAGCGGCCGCCGCCGGGAACCGCGGTAAGCCGGTAGCAGCAACTTCGCTGGATAGGACTAAACAGGTTTTTAAGATGTCGCTGGGGCGAAGTGGCGAAGACGAGGGCGTCCGCCTCTTCGATGAAGCGATAAAGGGGGGATATGTAGTCCTGGGTTGGGGAGGTGATGTCGACTGGTCGGACGCAAAGTATGCGTCATTCTCCAATATTAAGGTTCGCTGGCAGGAGGATTACCAGGACGCAACGGGGAACGACTCCAATATCAAACAGATCTTCACGCTACGCGCGGCAATGAATGTCGGAGATCTTGTGATAGTATCCGACGGCAATCGCAAGTTCCGGGCGATCGGCGAGGTGACAGGACCATACAAGTTTGTGCCTAACGAGCTTGGTCACTACAATCATCGGCGTCCCGTACGATGGCTTTGGCATAGTGACGAAAGCCAGCCCCGTGAGCTCATCTACAACAAGGAGTTCACACAGGTCTCAGCTTATCAGCTTAGACCGAGTATGGTGAACTGGCCGGCCCTTGAGCAGTTCGTTGGTGGCGCTGGTGAAGCAAAGCATACCGGCGCACCAGAGCCGTATGTGCTGATTATTGATGAAATCAATCGTGCCAACATCTCAAAGGTCTTTGGAGAGTTAATCACCCTGCTTGAACCAGATAAGAGGTTGGGGGCCGATAATGCACTCACCGTCGCGCTGCCCTACTCTGGCGACAGATTTGGTGTGCCGTCCAATCTGCACGTGATAGGTACAATGAATACGGCAGACCGGTCGATCGCTCTGCTCGATACAGCTCTTCGCCGCCGCTTCGAGTTCCTGGAGTTGATGCCTGAGCCCGAGGTCCTCCAGACGGCAAGTGATCGGAGTGGCATCGACTTGGTTGGTGTTTTAGTGGGCCTAAACCAGCGCATTGAATACTTGTTCGATCGAGAACATCAAATCGGGCATGCGTTCTTTATAAGTTGCCAAACACCTCATGACGTCGATCGTGTCATGCGGACAAAAGTCATTCCGCTTCTAGCGGAATACTTTTACGACAATTGGGAGAAGGTGCGGCAGGTTCTCGGCGAAACCACTGATGATGGAGCATTCATTCGTCGCCGAAAGCTTCAGCGACCGGCGGGCAACGGTGCCCTTGAGATCGATGAGGAGCGCTGGCGCTATGAGGTGCAGCCAAGTTTCTCGGCGAGTGGCTACGAGCAGCTGAAGGGATGATACGTTTAACCCTTCGTGAGTGGGAAAGCGTCCCGGTGCTGGAGACCGGCGCTGAAGGCAGTGTTTCGCGCGCGATGGCTAATCAATTGCTCAGTGCTACGCGGATCTTCAGGACGTCTGAGCCGGCGGTGCTTGTCGACCGATATAGGGCGTTGCAGGCGCAACAGGTAGTTGGAGTAGTTGCAACGTCCAACGCTACCTTAGAGATTCTCCCGAAGATTGACGCACTGGCGCGCCCGCAAACTCGCGAGAAGCTCGTGCACATGCTGGCGACGGTGTTTGATCTCAAGATATCAAGCGGCCAGCTAGCAGACCTTGGCTGGCAGCAAAAGGACCTGCTGGAGATCCTCATTCGGTTGTTCTGCGAACAGCTTCTTGGGCTTGTGAGGCTCGGACTGCCTCGGCGGTATGTAGATGAAGAGGACGATCTTGCGATTTTGAGAGGCCGCCTTGACGTACAGCGCCAACTAACGAGACTAATAGCGTCGCCTGGCCGGCTAGCATGCCGCTATCAGGAACTCAGCTCAGACATTGCTCTGAACCAGATCATGAAGGCAGCCGTGACACGCCTTCTTCAGTTCTCTCGAAGTGCGCACAATCAGCGAGCTCTTATGGAGTTGGCGTTTGCGTTTTCGGATGTCGCGGTTGTACCAATCAACAGACTGCCTTGGGCTCGAGTTGTAATCGATAGATCAAACACCGCCTGGGCCTCGGTATTGGGCTTTGCGCGGCTAATCTTGGGGAGGATGTTCCAGACCACCAATCTTGGGGAGGGACGTGGCTTCTCGCTCCTGTTCGAGATGAACGTCCTCTTCGAGGAATACATCGGCAGGCTGCTTGAGCCAGCCTTGGAAGGGACTGGTCTCGATGTTCGGCTTCAAGGGCCACACGGGTATTTGCTGTCCGAGAATGATGGTACACCTAGATTTAGGACTGTCCCCGATGTTGTTGTGAGCAACAAAGGCAAAGCGGTGCTTGTGCTGGACACCAAGTGGAAGAGCCTGACCGCCCCGTCGGCCGATCCCAAGCGCGGGATCAGCCAAGCTGACGTTTACCAGATGATTGCCTATGCTCGTGTCTATGAATGCAAGCGTTTGATGCTGCTGTATCCGCATCACGGAGCGCTTGATTGTCCTGAAGGGCAAGTCTGCACCTACAACATCTCTGGACTCGACGAGCTCTCCCTGAGCATCGCCTCGATCTCATTATCAAACCTTGCCGGCCTAAAGGACAGGCTTCGAGCAGTGGTGCTCAATGGGATTGATGATGGTACAGAGTTGGCAGCTGAGGCGGCGGCTTGATCATCAGCATAAGGTCTCATGCGGACTTGGAGCAGCATCTTGATGCGGTTCGAGCTGCTACTGGCAAAGCAATTGCTGCCATTGGGCGAGCCGGAACGCCCGAAGAGGCTCTAAAGAAGATCAAGTTTGAGACGCTGGGATTTCATCCAATAGCTGGTCATGCTCTCAATTTCATCGAGCAAGTAAATCAGACTTTTACATATCTTGTTGCACTGCGAGCTACCGCATGGCTGCTGGATCGCCACCCTGATGCAGGCGGATTTCAGCTGGCACCTGGCGCCAGTGCAAAGTTGCCACTGGATATCATGAGTGTTGAGCCTGGGATGGTGGGGGCAGAGACATTTGCGGCGGTGCATCCCAAGAGCAACGACAAGCTCGCGAAAGATATGCAGAAACTCCGGTCATTCCCACATCGCTTCCGCTATGCCTTCTTCTACTCGCCAGGGTTTGTCCCTGGCCGTGTCGCGCGCCTCGAATGCAACGATGGCGTTGAGGTGCACTGCGTCGGAATCTGATGGGGAGGCGAGTGTGGGGCAATACAACAGCTCGGTCACGAGGGTCTGGCCAGTCTTTGACTACCTTTTTCGGAAGGATCAGACGGGTGGATCTTGGCTCACCAAGCTTGTGGCGTTGGGCGGGGCGGATGCAGCCGCTCGGTTCGGAAACCTTGGCGATCTCGATGTGGCACTGGCACGCTTTGAGAGGGCGGTTCCGCCACCGTTGATACGGGCTATCGGCGGAAAAGCGGCGCGAAAGCTTGCAACGATTCGCAACGCCTTTGAGGTCGACATCCCTCCGTCTTCGGCCTTCTTGCGTTGGCTGATCGAGAATCCATCGAGATTGACTTGGCCAATGGTGGGTCGGTCAGCGTTAACCTATGGAGCGGAGACGCAGAGGTGGCGCAAGGCGCTAGTGGAAGGAGACGGTGCTGCCCGGCGCCAGGCGCTCAACGAACTCGAGGCGGTGGGCGTGAAGGAGTCACGACGAAGATGGTGGGCGTTCGAGGGGTTTACTTCGGTGGACTGCTATTTGGAGACAGCCTCGCTTGTCTTGCTGGTCGAGGGCAAGAGAACTGAGCCGATCTCCGCTGCAACTAGTTGGTATCCCGAGCGCAATCAAATCGTCCGAAATCTTGAGGTGGCGCGTGCGCTCGCGGGCGGCCGCAAAAACTACGCAGTGCTGCTCTGCTCAGAGACACCGACGACTTTGCCTGAAGGCTGCTGGCAGGCGAGCTTGCCACATCTCTCAGCTGCGGAGCGCACTGAGCTTCAGGAGCACTATATTGGCTGCGCGTGTTGGCCGGATATAGCGGAGGCGCTCTGCGACGGGTTGCGTCTGCCAAGTACGGTACCTGAGGCCGTGGACACGTGCCTGGCATTGCGAGTTAGCGGAAACTAGCTTTTCTTGGGCTAATGCGGCCTCGATGGTTTTCCTCAGCACCAACAGCTCGCGCACCAATCTGCAAACGCACCATGCTTCCCATTTTCCGCCTGCAGATAAAGGGAAAGGTCTGCTTGGTGATGGTTGTCGCGCCCAATTTAGTAAGAATTCAATAAGTCGAGAACAGCGCGCTGCCTCTGGGGTCGACTAGATGCCAACAGCTGCAAAGGCGCTACGGCATGCATCGTCGTCCCCTGGTTCGCGAAACGTTATGGGCGAGGTGCGGATTGGCGATCTCTTGCCTAATGGGCCCATGATCACTTGCATTTCAGCAGGCTCGAGTTCATTCCAAAGCTAGCAGCGTTCAACATCGATTGGCACGAAAGGCCAGTGCGAAGTATTAAGAGCCACATTGATCCGAGGGGGCATCTACTGCGCGATGTCCCGGCCGAGCGACGATTTCCGGAGATGTATGAGGGGTTCCCGCCATTGCCCCAGGTAGACGTATTGTAACTGTGTCGAGCTGCATGTGCAGGTGGATCTGCCGAGGCCAACTGAGTGTAGAACCACCTTTCTACGATGAGCCAGCACACCTAGCACGGACTATGCTTCCTGCACGTATCACAGCGCAGTCCACATACTCTTCAGCTCAAACGCGAACGGCACCAAGATAAAGCCATCCGAATTCCACTCTAGCGTCTCGGGCATATCCGCATGACCTTCGACCGCTGGCTGACGGAGGGCGTGTCTCCAGCTAAAATGCGTCGAGACACTCACCGAGCCTTGCGCCGATAACGCGGAAGCCAACGCCTCCGCCCAGAGCAACTTTTTAGTCAGCTGATTCTCGGCAATAGCCTGATCGTGCTCAGCTTCTGCGTTCAACAAAACTGGAAAGGCGCAGTATGCAAGCATGTCACAGTGAAACGTCGGATTGTAACATTCCAGAATGAGTTTACACCTGTTGACGTCCTCAATGATCTTTTGCGGAAGGGCGTAAGCTCTTTTGACTTCTATCAGTAACTCCGGCACGACTTTGTGATCGTCGCGGTACAGGACAACATCGATCTTGCCCTGATGCTCCGTCGTTGGGATCGGCGTGCCAACTCTCGCAAGATTGCGCGGCCAGCCTCGACCCATGTTCTCCGGCGTTCGGGTTGGCGACAAAGTCCGCACTAGCGTCTCGACGCCAACGCGGCTTGGGAAGCGTCGGTGCAGCTCTAGAGCAACGCCCATCTGAAGGACGCGCTCGTCGTCTACGTCGGAGACCGCGTCGTCCCAAGGCTCAGATAGCAATCCCGAGCCGTTAGACAGTCCGCACAAAATGATCTCACGAACATCTGCAGATTCCATAATCGTATGAACCTCATAGCACCGCCTAAGTTCGAACCCGAGAAAGCTCTGTACCCTAGGCCCTTTCTCTTAGGCATGGCGTGTGCGATGGCTGGACGACTATTGCAAGGCAGTAGACAGCATCAACTGAGAGTGAATGACAACAAATCCCCCCAAGTCTGAACTCAGCGCAAAAAGGCCATTCTCCACTGAGTAGCCAGCGTGGCACTTTCTGCTCACATGTCAGCAAGGGGCAGCTCATTGCGTGTTGTTGTTGGCTGTGCAACCATGGGTAAAGCAATTCCGAGCATCTCACTCTCGTTCAAGTCGAGCTGCAAAAAGTAGACCGTGAGTGGAGGGGCTTACAAGCCAAGAAGGTAGCCTAATGCAGAAGCTAGTCACTGGCGGATGCCGTGTGCGGCCGGTGGTTAGCGATGGCTAAGAGTAAGACCCTCAACATACGGTTGCTTCGCGCAGGTCGCCCGATCGCGAGCGCGTTCTCGCAGTCTTTTGCCCCCGGCGCTGAACGGGCGCTTCAGCAGCGTCGGTGGAACGGCGTCGAGGGTGCATCACTATACATTGGGCAAATCTATTCAAACACGCCGGGCTGGCGCGGCTTTCTCGAATCCGGCAGCCCGGATCTTCCGACCGATATCTTGACCGGAGGCGCTGGAGCCGTTCTGTTTCTTCCGGTCGATGATCGCGTCGCCGCCGTCTGCTTCGGTCACGTGCACGTCGCATTGAACGACGACGCGTTCGAGCGGCAGTTTGGCCTCAGAGTCACCCTGAGTACCGTTCCACGCGGACAACTGAGAACGCTCGACTTGGCAACGCCGGACGCTGTGACATTTCAGAAGCGGGTGCAGGCAAGCAGAGACAGCGACCTGCAAGAATTTGGCGTTGATATGCTGCGCGACCTTGCGCGTGTTGCTGGCGGCACGCCTTTGGATAAAGCATTCGCTCATTTCGTTGCAGGAAAGGATGCCCTTTCGATTACGTGCGAGGTCGAGGCAGGCTCTATTCAAGCCAAGTGCGCCGAGGCTTTGGCTGCGTACAAACGAACCAACTACCGGCAGGAGTTCGCATGGGTCGACAACATGCGGAGGGTTGCAGAGAAGGACGTGATCACTCAGCTCGACCAGAATCTGTTCGACGCACTGGAAGATCTTCGGGCCGGCTCCCCCTCCGATCTCCATATGGCTCCGCCTGAGATCGTCCACTACACCGAGGGCAGCGAACTGCACTACAACGGCTTCGGAAGCCACGGTACGAATTTCCAAAGCCTATCCATCAGCGACTATGTCGCGGAGTTGAACCGCTGCACGTTCGCCGGCGACATGGGAGAGATCAAAGAAGGTCACACGATCAAGGCCAAAGGCGAAGACGATGACGAGTTCTCGGAAAGGTGGCGAGTCTACAACTGCTTTGTCTTCGAGACGACCATCGGCACTGGAACGGCACAACAGCACTATGTCCTGTTCGCCGGAAGCTGGTATCGCGTCGAGAAGCAATTCAAAGACCGCGTCGAGGCCTTCTTCAATGCCATTCCCAAGGTACATATCATCGGTGCAACGAGCTGTCGGAACGAAGAAGAGCTGATTGCAGACCTCGCTGCCAATCGACTAGATTTGCTCAAGATGGACCAAGAGTTCATCACGCCCACTGGCGTGAAGTATGCGAACCTTGAGGCATGCGACTTCTTTTCAAGAGACAAAAGATTCATTCATCTAAAGGACGGCCACTCGTCCGGGCCGATCAGCCACTTATGGTCTCAGGGCGTTGTGAGTGCCGATGCCTTTGTGACGGATGCAGGCTTCAGGAAACGTCTCCGCGCGAAGGTCCGGTCGCTCGGCGGCGGATTCGAGTCGCTTTTGCCCAAGAGTACGGACAAGGTCGCCCGCGACAGCTACGGCGTCGTGTACGGCATCATGCGCAAACCATACGCGGACGGCACGCTCGGACTGCCGTTCTTTAGTAAGGTAAGTCTTCAGGCGGCAGCCGAACGTATTGCCCAATTTGGCATCCCGCTTTCGATCGAACTCATTGCAAAACCGGCATCGGATGACGCCGCGGAAGGAGTCGACGAAGAGTGACATTCAACGCCGCAGAATCGTATCACTTGTCGGTTCCGACAATTCGGACGCTTGTGGGGCTTGGATATGCAAGTGCGTTCGCCAAGAAGCCTTGCGTGGCCGCGATGAAGATGCTGTCTCCATCTATTCAGTAGAAAATTGACAATTTGCACCGAGGCAGTCTACTCAGCAGAGAAGGAGCCGACTCTCCACGAGTGCAAGTGGTCACAAGTGCCCTGCGGAGCTGTGCTCAGCGGTCATCACCTTCCTGAGCCGAGGGAGAATCATATCGAGGTGATCGTGCGGACCAGGTCGACGCGTTCCGCAACATGCAAACAGCTAATACCGATGGTCGAGCGTGGACACGGCTGGGGTTGCCTGTATGAGATCGGCGAGTCCTTATCTCGCTCCAATAGGCATGATCGTTTGGCACTTCAGCGTACAAAAGATGGGGGGCGAGGCGACACTCGCTGAGGAGGACAGCCGGACTGCGCGTGCTGTGCCACCGGGTTCACGATAGCCCTGCTCCTTGGACCTCCAATGGCGGACCGTCTGTACTCGGAGTCGCGCCTTCTGTCTTGTTGTCTGAGCCGGCAATAGATCTGTGCCCTTTAGGACGGGGCGCAGGGGGGCTGGTGCTACAGCAATTCTCTAGATGTCATCCTGCGGGGGCGGCGCGTGTGGATCCGCTCCATGCAGCTGCAGATGAGCACGCGCTTGTGGCAGGGTCTGAAGGAAGCGGTCGATGCAGCGTTGGATGTCATCTAGCACCTGCGGCTCCGCGATAACGACACGCTGAGCGCGCTGAAGTGACTTAAGCAGCAAAGTTGCTGCCGCGATCGCCTTGATCAGTCCTCTATCGACCTCAACGCCCAGCTCGGTGGGTGGACGGAGGTTGGCGAAGGAAGGCAGCTCATAAGTCATCACCTCGAACTGCAGATCGCGATTGTTTGCCAGCCTATGAAGGACGCGAAGCTTCTTATCGAGATCGCTCAGCTCCCAGAATACGGACTGAACAGAAAGGGGCTCTGGCGTCTCATTGGCGCCTTCGGCTCGAAGAGCAGCCAGGGCCTTCTCGATATCGTCGGACATGCGGTTCTCCTCGTCGCGAAAGGAAGCACTGACACGGCGAACAGTCGACTGACGGGCGTCGTGAATTCGGGGGGTGGATTGGGGAAAAATCGGAAGTCGGCGCTCGAGCAGCCATGATCCGAAAGCGTTCCCACCACGGTCGGCCCGTCTCTAGAGTGACGGTGCTCGGCGCCGGTCGTTACACCGCCCGGAACTGGCCGCCGAACACTTCCGGAGCTTTTGCTGCTTCGACCAATCGCGGGAGGTCGGCCGCCGACAGGCTGCTAGAGCGTCGGACGTTCATGAGGAATCGAGAGGGATTCCCAGAGAGCAGAATAGGTGATTCACTTCCGAGAGGAGGTGGAGCCGATGGCCAAGGCCTATTCGATCGACCTGCGCGAGCAGACAGTGGCATTTGTCGCAGCCGAACAGTTGTGCCACTGCGGTGCAGCCTCGCAATGCGCTCCCCGGCACCTATTTTTGCGAAACGCGAATCCCAGCGGCATGAACTAGAATGCGTTGTTATTGTTGCAGGGCCCGCGATGACGAACCTCGATCCGTTCACTCTGGCAACTGTGCCTCTCGAACAATATTTCGGAAACACGCCGCTTGGTCATGGGACGGGCTTTATCTGGAAGGGCGAGAAGCAATTCTATCTAGTGACGAACTGGCATGTCCTTGCCATGAAGGATTTCTTCACGCGTAAGAACCTGCGCGAGGATGCCGGGCGGCCGAATGTGCTGCGAACGCTCTTCAATGCGCAGACAGGCCGGTTCGACAAGCAAAGGTGGGATATCCCAGTCCGTGATGATGATGACAAGCCGCTCTGGCTTATCCATCCGGGCCGCCGTGTCGACGTGGCAGTTCTGCCCCTGAACTTGAAACTCGATGAACTGATCATCACTTTGCATCCGCTGAACGTGCTCGCGAATGCTCGATTGCGGATTGAGGTAGGGATGGAAGTGTTCGTTCTGGGCTATCCCTTCGGCATAGCTCCTCCCGCGTTTCCTGTCTGGAAGCGTGGAAGCATTGCGTCTGAACCGGATCTCGCTCAGATCACAAATGACTACATACTGGTCGATACGGCATCGCGACCGGGCATGTCGGGCGCACCTGTCATTCGCCGGAGCTGGTCGAATCACATGGTGGAGCCCGGTGTTCTTGCGATGCTAGACACGCCGATCAATCGTTTCATCGGAGTCTACTCAGGACGAGTGCCTACTGAACATCCGCACGAAGCCCAGATAGGTCTCGTCTGGTGTGATTATCTGATTGGAGAGATCATTGCTGGAAATATGCGCGATGAAGACTAGCTTGCTCTGATCAACATAGCGGCAGCCGCGGGTCTACAAGGTAAGCTGAGCGCAAAAAGCAGTCTAGAGTGCGTTGTCGTCGCAAGGGGCGCAATGCGATCGCAGCGGGTTTTCCGTAATGCAGCTTAAAAGGCTGCGAGCTGTTCCTTGAGATCTAGAGGCCGCCTGCCGCTCCGCGTCGGAGCTGATCATGCTGAAGAACGTGGAGTTGACGACGACCGATCCGATACTCCTTTTTCGCACTGATGCCGAGACAGGCTGTTGGCGCTCGTAAATGCAATATTATACAATCTGTTCGAGCCGACTGGGCGAGCAGGGGCCGTCCAACGGACAAGATCGATGGTGAGGCGGTGATATGGCTCATTACCTGATGGTCTCGTTCAACTTTGATCCCGAGACGGACGTGCAGGATATACAAGAGGTGGTTCGTTCCGTTGGGCAAAGACCCTGCGCTTCGGAAGTGGTTGAGGGTGAGCGCGACCTGGAGTTCAGGTTCGACAACGAATACTCGTTGGAACAAGCCAGCCGCCGCCTGGACGACTGCAGCGTCGAGTTAACCGATGTCTCCAGTCGCCACCATGTTGGTGGCTTAACGGACCCGGAAGCTGAGCTGCTGCCGGATGACATGCTTGATGCTGTCGAGCGCACGAAGCGCCGCCACTAGGATCGCGGGCAAGCGAGTTTTCGAAGCGCGAAGATTTTCACCGCCTGCGTTCTTTGTTGATGACCAGCGTTGTTGGCAATCCGATGGTGACGGGAAACTGCAACCGGCTATACGCAGAATGCTGCATTTTTCATAATGGATGTTCTGCGGTCGATGGCATGCGCATAGTCTATGGTGTATCCGTCGCGTTGCCATGAAGGGCGGAGGTCGCGTTACCGGATCAACTCAGGACAGAATGCTGTTTTTGTACCCAGTGCTGGCTTTGTTTGATTGCTGAACCGCCGGCTAACATAACGACGCTGACGACAAGGGGCTGCTGGCCCGAACTCCTTGACGAACGAGTTGAAAAACGGCTGCTTCGATACTTGCGAATGACATTCCGCCAAGGTGCTCGCGTTGCTTGAACTCTTCGAGCGTCTTCAGGAAGAATTGGTAGCCAGCGGGGTTTCCTGCAAAACCAAGCCCCTGCTCAAGCACTTCGTCTAGGACAGCAAATCGGTCAGGTTGAAGCATGCGCAAATGCTTACTGGCAAATGATACCCCCAAACCCTTAATGCCGATGCCACGCGCAATGGCTTCGTTTGCGTCTAGTACTGGTACCTGCCCTAGCCATTCAAAGAGAAGGTCTTGGAGTCGCGAAGCGTGATGACGCTGTAAATTGGCGAAGACCCGCTCGCCGCGACCCCACTCACAGACTACCTCACTGAAATGGACAACGGTATTAAGGCGAGGCGCCGCAAGCCATTGTTCTCCTTCCCGTTCGACCGCCAGGGTGGTCGGGTCGTCCTCGAGCGAGAGACGAGACGCCGCGTCGAAGGCGCTTCGGCTAAAAGAAGAAATCCCGAACGCTAGCGTCGGATGGCCTTCTAGGATGTGCCCGTCGGCATAATCCATTGCAGTACGCATTACCCCATCGTGACACATGAACGGGACCTTTGCGCCTGACTTGAGTACTAATTCGCTAGCGTCGCATGTTGGGCAAACCTCAACCCATTCTGTGAGCCGCACGCGTGCGCCAGCACCTAAGTTGCCGGTGCTCTTCAGCGCTTGTCGGTACGTGCGACCATTGACTTTGGCCAGAGCAGTTCCGCAGTGGTGAAGCATGGATTTCAAAGCGAGTAGTGACCGCAGTTTACCATGATTTCATCGGCCTCTCATTATTGGCCTCCCCTCGAAATGCGACGGCTTCACTTCGTCCTTTGGGTGTCGGCCAGTGCCTGACACGACAACGCTGCTGTACGCAAGCGTGTCCAGGTCGAACTGAGTGAAATTGGCCACAAATCCCCTCAGGCCTGAACTCGGCGCAATAATGCCAACTCAGCGTTGAACAAATTTTTCTCACTAAGTGGCCTGCCGCATGCAGCCTATCCTGTTGAGGAGCGACCACGGTCGTAGTGGTCTTGCAAGCTTTTTGCGAGCGGCGCGTTGCGCGCCTCATTGGGAGGGCGCAGTAGGCCGTCATGGAATTCGCCGTATATGGTGGTCCGAAGCGACGGCGCGACCTCAACGTGCAGATTCTGAGGGTTAATCCTAAGCAGGCCGTAGTCGAAGAGAGTGTGAAGATCCGCGCGAAGTAGTAGGCCGTTTCGCACGTTATTGGAGTCGTCACCCGTATAGGGGGCAATATGTGCCGCTTCCAGCACTTCAAGCACTGAGCAGCCGGAGATGGCACAGGCATTCCCATAGGCTTGCAGCAGGGCGCTGCGGAACGCGGGTTGACCACGGCGCTGCACAATAGCCCGCCAGGTGCGGCGACGACTATCTTCAAAGTCCGCAGGATCTTCCCAAAGATCATCGCGGCTCTCGACCGGCGTAGTACTGACAGCTAGCAGTTGAGCTCGAAGCACGAAGTCTGTTGGGTGGCCGCCCGAGTGCGAGACATACTCGAAGGGATCCAAATACTTGAAACCGGCATTGGGATGCTCATACTTTTGGGTCCGAAAGAACACCAGCAGTTCAAGCGCGCGTTGCCGATGCCCTATAATGAGCGCGTCGGTGCGACCGGAAGACTGGCCTTGCCAATACAGTAGATTGCCCTCAAGGCGATCATGATACTGTGTTCTGTCGCTCGTCTTATGCTCAGTCACAAAAAGCATTACGGATGACGCGCTGGCAGGTTTGAAAACGCCGTTGTTAATGGTCGCATCAACAATCTGGAAGAGTTCTCTCAGATCATCTCGACTGTAGGCGTGGCCGATACGTAGAGAACCTGAAAGATGCGAAAGCGGTAGGTGGGCCGCATCGGCGTGTAGATGAGCTGAAGGCGCTAGAGCTTGTGTCGGCAATAGCGTCTTTCGAGCGGCAGTGGCGGCGGCAGGGAATACCTTGTCAATGTAGCCGTCCTTGAGCTCAAACTCGATCGCAGGCGGGTTGCGGCTTGCTAGGAAGCCCAAGCAACCCGCATCGAGGGAGCGGACAACGCCATCTGCTGTTTTGAAAGCGAACGGGATGGCATCCTGCGTTTCTTGCCATATACGCAGCAACTCTCGCTCAAATTCTCGCGTGCGCGGCGTGGATCCACCGATCTCCGTCTTCTTTAGATCAGAGACCCGATACTTCGTCGGACGAGGACTGATCCGAAACAGTGAATTGGCTTCGGGAATGTAAACCAGTAGCACTGGGAGCGCGGTGATCTCAGCGGACTTGTAAGCAGCCATCGCGGAAGTCTGGCCTCTGCCGCCAAACAAAGCGAGGGCCTTGTAGAACCCCTGTACCTTGGGTGTGGGTCGAGCTATCGGCCGATCAGCAAACGGTAAAGGAAGGAACTGGTTTATCCTTCCGTATCCCGGCTGCTCCGACGCTTCGGCCTGCTCAACGCAATCCGCTATCGTCGCCTACCCGGACGCTCGCGAGCTTCGTTGTTTGTCTGCTCGCTTCCTACCTCCGCCCCGGTTTGGAAGGGTCGGACGAGCTGGCCAGGCATTGGACTCGCGGGGATTCGCAGCGATGGCATCATAGATCTCGCTGGCATGCTTGCTCAGAGCGATAGACATGTCGCGACACCACCGAAATTCCGTAAGCAGCTCCTTGTTGAGGAGCTTCAGCGCACGCCGGTTATCAAAGGCAGTGCTTGGCACGATCTTTGTTCTTGCGGTCGTGCCGCCAGTAACAGACATGAAATATTGTACTCTTGGTTTAGGCTCGAACGTCAAAGGAGCATGAATGGCATCATTCCTCGCATCCTCCACCTTATCGATTTCGGTGAGAAACCACTCAAGGTCAGCCTTCATGCGCGGCTTTGCCGGATACTCGGCATGCAGAGCTCGAAGAAGTGACCTGATCAATTGGCGCTTCGGTCTATCGAAGCCAACCGCATTCCAGATATCTGTTGCGGGATAGGGGCGGCCGCTTGCCGGCAGCTCTATGAAAAGAAGCGCGAGCGATTCGTGCAACTCGTTCCAGGCAAGTGCGAGTTGGCCAATCGCGACAACGTACGGTTTGTAGATCGGGTCTGTGACGCCCGGCCAGCGGCGTTTTCGCTTGGAGCTGTCTTTCGCCCTCGTCACATCGGTTCGGGCAGCGTTCTCACGTAGTCTTCCATAGTCTGACTGTTGAGCAGCGCCGGCGGCAGACCCTCCTGGAGATCGGCAAGAACTTTGGCCGGCATGAATTTCTTCTCTTCGATCAGCCGCAGGCCCTGGAACGGTGCGAACGTCGACGCCGAAACCGGCGACGTAGTGGGCGGTCCCATCAATGGGCGGCTTTTCGCCCGTCGTCCGCACGCCTCGGAAAGTCTCGGGCTTGCCGGTCGTGCCGACATGTAGCCGAAACGCCAGAATGTCTGCGGCCTCAGATGGAGCCAACCAGGGACCGGTTGAGATGCTGCTCATTCGACTAGCCTTCGTCATCAAGGGTTGCATTGAAGAGGTACGAGTCAACTTAGAAGGCATCGTCGCAGCTCATGCCCGGTCAAGCTAAAGTCTGGCATGGGGCGTTTTGGCTCTGTCTTGCTGCGCTCTTGCAAAGCCACTTAGTGTAAATCGCCCAATTTCTGCTGAGTGCAGAAGCAGGTGCAGGTCATGATTTGCGGCCGAGCGCTGCATGAGCGCCGGCGATTGGTCTGGGGGCATGTCGTGCAGAGCCCGCAGGTCTGCGCCGAACGGCCTTGCATGGTCGTCAGTGTAGAAAGCGCTGAAAGAAAGCCCTTGTTTCTGTTTCGGCCAGCTTCGTGGATTGAGCACTGTATTCGAGCTTTCGGCTCGTCACTTTGCCGCCAATCCCTAGACCCTGAACCCACTGCGTCTTCCCTGGGCGATCAAAAGCGTGATAGGCGTCTGGCAGGAACATGCCCACCACGAGATCGGGGCGCTTGAGCGTCTGGAGCATGTCTTTGCAGCGCTGCGCTGGCGTCCAATCATCTTTCTCCCCTGCGAAGAAGAGCACAGGTAACGAGATGTTGGCATCAGCGCGGGGCGTACAGTAGGGATAGAATGCAACCGCGGCTTTGATGCCGTAGGCAGTCCAGTAGGCCGTTTCTTGAGCGCCCTTCAGAACAGTCCAGCCGCCATGTGAGAAGCCAAGTACGCCGATATGCCCTTTCTGCACATAGGGCTGTGTTGCAAGGAATTCGGCGGTTCCGATCACATCATTAACGCGTAAGGCCGGTCCGACGGCATCGGTGTTGGCGCAAATGTTTCTTGAACCCCGTGGGCCAAAGCTATCCGGGATGATGGCGACATAACCCCAGGTCACAAGCTTACGCGCCCACGCGCGATGATGATCGTCGGGGCCGCCACAGCCATGCAAGACTATCACCGCCGGGAACGGACCCGCTCCGGTTGGTTTAAGCACACTTGCATTGATCTGCACCCCTGAGCCTTGCCCGGGCAATGTGGCGCTGGGGTAGCGGACCTCCTGCGCCGTAGCTTGGGCGATCGGCAAAACGGCAATAATCATTGCGATTCTAAGAACAGAAAATCTCAAGTTCACTTTGTGCTCCCTTCTAGGGTGAGGACTTCATGAAAGCTCAAACAGGGCGCCGTCGTTAGAAGGGGCGCAGCCTGAGCACGGTGCGAGGTAGTCTCTAATCAGAAGGTCCGTGGTTAAATACACCTCTACTCGGTCCCTTAGGGCATGAATGCGCGTGCCCGCGTTGCCCGTAATGTTCGGCGTCTGAGGGTGGCAGTCGGCCTGTCTCAGGAGGCCCTGGCAGTGGATGCTGGGCTCGATCGGACCTACATCAGTCGTATCGAGCGCAACTTGGAGAATCCGACGGGGGCAGCCTGGTTCAGTAGCTTGGCAAGTTGCCGGGCACGCTCTTCGCTGAAGCCACCACGTTCCAAGGTCTCGACATCCATGCCGGTCTGTCGCTCGATGATGTGCCATCCTAGACCTTTGAGAGGTACGTGCGTTCCAGGACAAGCAAAGTAGCGGCTTCGAAGCGGCTGAGCCCTTCGACACGCCATGCCCGTTAGGCATGAGCAAAGCCCTTCAAGAGCAGAGGGCCAAGACTGCGCAATCTGAAAAGGCTTCCGACTTGCCGACGTGTCGATTCCAAAATGACGACAGTGTTGGGTTCAGCAAGTGTTTGAAGACGAGCTTCTAGATTGAGGGCTGTACCGATAACATTATCCGCATGATCGAGCTGGCCGCTTCTCCTCTTGCGAGACGGATAAGCAGAATGACTGAACGGAAGACTCGGTGTGATATCGAGGTCCTTGGACGGCTCATTGCGCATCATGTTTGCCGCGGACCATGTCGGAGACCTTTCCTCCAGTCATGATTTTTGGGCATTCGTTCTTCCACCCGGAGTTACCGGCATGGGGGAAGCGTCGGCAACTCCCAGTCCGCTGATTCCATGAATCTTCAATGCAGGGCAGCAGGCGTCTTGAGTCGATGGGCTTTCGTCTCTTGGCCTGTGCAGATCCTCACTTCTAGGTCGAAGGTCGTGCCAGCCCGGCTCATCATCAGACGCGTCCTTAAAATTAACCAGGAAGGCTCAGAAGCCCAGAGAGCTTAGGCTCGGATGGTCATCGGGGCGACGGCCCAGTGGCCAATGATACTTGCGATCGAGTTCCATGATCGGCTGGTCATTGATGCTCGCCAGACGCCGGCGCATCAGCCCGTCGTCGCCAAACTCCCAGTTCTCGTTTCCATAGGCCCGGAACCAGTTGCCGCTGTCGTCATGGTATTCGTAGGCGAACCGGACGGCAATACGATGCTCACCGTAAGCCCAGAGTTCCTTGATTAGTCTGTAGTCGAGTTCCTTTTCCCATTTGCGTGCTAGGAAGTCGCGAATTGCGGCGCGACCGATGATGAATTCGGTGCGGTTGCGCCAATAACAATCGATCGAATAGCCAAGAGGGACCGTCTCAGCGTTGCGGGTGTTCCACGCATCTTCCGCGGCACGCACCTTGGCGATGGCGCTGTTCAGTGTGAACGGGGGACGTAAAGAATCGCTCATTCTTCTTGCTCCTGTCTGATGGTGAAGACGCTGACGGATGAAAGTATGGCATCTCGCCCGTTTGCCGTTCGCCAAGTGGACCTGTGACTAGCAGGCGATGGGAGAGTGGAAAGCAAATGGCAACGCGCTTGTTGTCTGCTTCCAATCAGCCGCAACGCCACTGACCTCTGAGCGGCGCTCCCTCTAAAGCCTCTCGGAGGCTCGGCAAGTCGCCCGCACATGGCGCCTGACAGGGACTGCCTACTCGCTTCACTGCGCATCGGGCGCGCGTAAGCCATTGCAGCCGTGTGAGCGAGTGGCAAGTAGACTAATAGGGTAAGAGGACTTTGTCTTGGTCCGCCGCCGAATGATAGTAGTAGTTGGATGCAGCCTGAGCACGGGGCGTTCGCCCGTCAACGTGCACTGTTAGCACCGGCGACCAGGGCGTCGTTCAGTGCACCGCATCGGCGCACGCCGGCAACGGCCGCACCGCCAATGCCTGCCTGAAGATCAGCGGTGATCTTGAGTGTTGGCATAGAAGTGGTCGAGCGCGAGGCTTCGATCGGGTGAAGTTTCATCGCAAAATGTTGTCCCGTCTGAAGCGATGCGAGAAGAGAAGCCGACAAGACCGGCAGCGTCCCGTCGGCCGCGTCCGCCACCACGACGAAATCGTCGGCAAACAGCAACTGGGCGGCATGTCGCCTTCCATCGATCTCGATCACGATATCGGGGGCCAGAACAACCGAAGCCGAGTGCGACGAACGCAGGGGGCCTGGCTCGGAAGGATAAAGCCTGAGCTGCAGGCCAACGTTCCGCTCCGTCTGCTCGCACGACAACACGATGACATCGATGTCGAGATCGGTGATCGTGGGTTCGAGAAACGCATAGGTTGGCGAGTCGACGTCGCGCTCGAGCTGCCAGCCTGCATCAGGCGCGTAGGGAGTGTCGCTAGCGCTGGCCTGGCCTGCGGAGAGGCAGGACAGGACGGCCAGCAATGTGGTCGCAATGGAGAACGAGCGCATGGATCAACGCCAGCCGGCCGGCGTATTCGGCGCAGGTTCCAGGAACGACACCGCGTCGCTTCCCGGGAAACTGTCGGACAGTGCGGAATCGAGTTTCCGGTTCATTCTATAGGTGGGCGACTCGCCACGGAATGAGGGCTCGGTCCCGTGCGGTGCATGATCGAGCTGCTGTTTCAGCGCCAGCAGCTCCTGTTCGAGCATCAGGAAGTTGGCGCAGCTGCGGTCGGAATCTTTTTTAGGCCTCGCCGATCGCCCGGCATCTGCCACTTTCCGTTCGAGATCGTCGATTTCGGTCAGGAGTTGTTCGGCTTCGATCATCGATGGCTCCCTGAGCTGTAGACGAACTTCGCTAGACGAGCGTTGTAACGATGCCGATGCTGCCTTTCAGGGCCTTCGAGTACGGGCTGCCGTGGGCGCCATCGACCAGTTCTTGCGCGAGACTGCGGTCGAGATTCGGCAGGCTGACGTTGAGGCGTGCACCCAGCGAATAGCCGTCGCTTCCTTGGTTGAGGTCGATCTCCGCGTCGACTGTGAGGTGCTCGATCCGCACCTTCTTCTTGCGAGCTTCCAGCATGAAGGCTCCCTCGAAGCAGGCGGACCAGCCGGCAGCGAGGAGCTGCTCAGGGTTGGTTCCAGCGCCAGAGCTACCCGGGATCGAGAGCTTGATGTCGAGATGGCCGTCGCTGCTACGCGCCTCGCCATTGTCGCGGCCGCCAACAGTATGGACTTTCGCAGTGTACAGGGTCTTCGTGGTGGTGGGCTGGGGCATGGATGCTCTTCAAGGGCTGGGTGGCCAGGCCGGCATGGCTTGCTCTGCGCAAACTGGGCCATCGATGGATCGTGATCCATTATCCGAAGGTATGGCCCGACACCTTCGTTGGTGTGACCTGCAAGCTCGCGAAGGTGTGCAGACCTAAGTCGGCCGTCAGGCCTGGCGTTGGGTCAGCACGCGCCCCAGGAACTCGAGAACTGAGGCTATCTTTCACGCCTCCAATGAACTGGTTTAATATTAGGACAGGCGTCCCATTGGCGGGTGCTATTCGCGATCTATTGGTTGGGGACACCGGCCGCGCCGATATTGCGCCGGGGATATTGAAAGAGCACCGGCAGGAGAAGGGAATCTAAGAGGCCCTTACTGTTGCCAAACGCTCAATACGTTACTCATAACTCTTGCTTGGCTAACCAGGAGCAATGTTTTGGCACACGATTCGGTGGATTTTCGCGCGGGCGGGACGGCCGCTACCATTTCGCGGGATAATTTCTGGGCCAGGGCGGCTGTTACTAATTAGCCGGATCGTATCTGGGAACGGATGGCCGCTATCACCCTCCGTGATCGTTTTTGGGCGATAGGCTTCTTTCCAGATCGCGAGCTAAGAACGAGGGAGCTCAGCGCCAGTCGATTGGGTTGGCATCAAGATAGAGTAGGAAGCCGAAAGTAGCTAGGGTCGGGACGGCGGCCGTGGCCAGCAGGCTGAATGCCGCAACGGTCTTGCCGTACCGGTCGAGCGCCAGGCCGCCGGCAGTGATCCCGGTCTGCACGGCGACCGGCGCGGCGGAGAGTAGCAGTTCGAGGATCATTACCCCATCATAGCGTAGCGTCTGGACGACGTACCAGAGAAGCCCCAGTGCGCCCGCGATGTTCGCTGCGGCGAGAGCAGCGACACCCCAGGCTCGGCGCAGGACCAGCAGCAGGCCGAAGGCCGCAATGCCAACGGCGAGGGTAATTCGCAGCTCCATACCGCATGTATAATTGGTGTCGCGCGGCCGCGCCTAGGGCGCGCTAAAGTGTGCTGAACCAATGGCAAATCGTCTCGTACTCCCACTCCGAGCCAGCAGCCAAGAGCCTAATGCGTATCGCACCCTTCCAGCGGCCGGCAGGAAGGATTCGCAGGGCAGTGCAAGGGCGCTTGCAAAGTAACTCCCCAGCCCAACGCGCGCGACTCGACGCCGGTGAAGGGAGCTTCGATGACCAGCCGAAGCGGAAGATTGCCTGCATTCGGTCGCTGGGGAAGCACATCGGCACAAGAATCGTCGAAATGCGGCTTGATTACTCTGGGAGCCGCGCCCGACGAAGCGCTGTATCACAAAGCTTGCGATCTGCTGACGCGCGGAGCGGGGCATTCCGACCAACCTCTGGTGCCCCTGGACGAGAGGGACTGGCCATCAGATTCTGATCATTAAAAATGCACCGAGGACAACGGCTTCACGAGTGCGGGCACATTGTGTCTGGCGTTCGCGCGCCGGCTGGGTATCGCCCTGCCGAACATTGGTGGTGGCCCGGCGGCAATGTTAACCGTCGCAGTCGTGAGCGGCGCCTGCATCGGCATCAATCGTGCCATTGCGAATTTCGGATCACGCTGCAGAAGTTGCGGGCATGGAAGTGCGGTTCCTTATCCGCTATCACGTCCGCCTTCACATTGCCGAACGTGGTATCCGGCCTGTGCTTGATCCCATCTTAGAAGGCTTGAATGATTTCTTCTTTGAAGTGGAGCGAGCGCGGAAAGGCTTTGACCACCGCCTCGCGTTCTTCAGCGCTGTACCCATCATAAGTGAGCCCAAGCACATCCATCTCAACGCCTGCGGTCACCAAAGCGACGACGGGATGCATGTGGATCGGCACGCCGGGCGTTGTGTGGAGCGCGATCGCCGTCCAGACGGTATAGGCGTCTTCTTCGGGCACGCCATAACTACGGAGGAAGTCCCTCGCCGCGAATGCTCCATCGACTTCGAAACGCTGGTCGTGACTGCTGTGCTCGGGCGTCAAGCCGATATCGTGGAACATGGCGCCTGTATAGAGAAGCTCGCGATCGAACTTCAGCCCGCGCCGGACACCCGCCAAGGCCCCAAAATGATAGACGCGGCTCGAATGGTTGAAGAGGAGTTCGGACTCCGAGCTGCGGATATACTCGGTCACCGCCTTTGCAAGCTTGCTGTCTGGAATGGCGATACCCTCGGTGAATATAACCATGTTGACCTCCTGTTGGTTGGTTGACGGACCTTACAATCGCCGAGGCGTGTCTGCAGTGTCTCAGACAGTGAGTACTGGTCTTTAGCCCTAAATGCTTCGCTACGAGGACCCAACCGCCCGGTTCTCTTTATCCGACTAGTGCGCTGCCGGACCCAGGCGCTCTTGCGGGGCCCGGCAAGTGCGATGAGTCCAATGTCAGCGTATTGCGCCTGCCACGCTGGAGCGGATCATATCGGCAGCCTTCTCTCCGATCATGATCGTGGGCGCATTGGTATTGCCGCCTGGGATGACGGGCATGATGGAGGCGTCGACGATGCGCAAGCCGCCAATGCCGTGAACCTTCAATGCGGGATCGACCACCGCAAGTGGATCGTCGACTCCCATCTTGCAGGTACCAACGGGGTGATAGATTGTGTCCACCCGCTTGCGTAGAATGGCGCGGATGTCGTCGTCGGTCTCTACTCCGTCCGTGAACATATCATTAATGCGCATCGCCTTCACAACAGGCGCATCCATTAGGCGGCGAGCCAATTTGAAGCCCGCTACCATCGCTTCCAGATCATCAGGCTCCGTCAGGAGCTTCGGATCGATCTCCGGCGCCTGCATCGGATTAGAACTCTGAAGGCGCACGCTGCCGCGGCTTTTCGGGTGCAACAATGTCGTATGGCAAGAGAAGCCTCGTCCCAAATGTAGTTTCCTGCCGTGGTCATCGATCGCCGTTATGGCGAAGTGTAACTGCAAATCGGGAGCCGTGAGACTCGGGCGGGTCTTCAGAAATCCGCCGCTTTCGCCAATGTTGGAGGCCAGGGGGCCACGCCGACTTCGTATGTACTCAAGCCCGGCTGTGAGCAGACGCGGCACCGCCTTCATTGACAGGCCCATCAGGTGCGGTTCGTTGGACGTGTAGCCAAAGACGAAGTCGGGATGGTCATGCAGGTTCTGGCCCACACCTGCCAAGTGGTGTGTAACTGTAATGCCGAGCTTGCTGATATGGCCGCCGTCGCCGATTCCCGAAAGCATCAGCAACTGCGGAGACTGAAAGACACCTGCACTCAATATGACCTCGCGTCGGGCGAGCAGGCGCCGCATCCGGCCGTGTTGCTGGTACTCGACCCCGATGGCTTGCCGTCCGTGGAACAGCAGCCGTGTGGCATAAGCGTGTGTCTCGACCCGGAGATTTCCGCGCTTGCCGATGAAGGGGTGGATGTAGCCGCGGGCCGCACTCCATCGTTCGCCGTTCTTTTGCGTGACCTGATAGAGACCGATCCCTTCCTGATCCTCGCCATTGAAGTCGAGGCAGATCTTGAAGCCCGCCTGGCGCCCGGCCTCGAGAAACATCTCACGCGTTGGGTTATCGGACTGCGTCCGGCTGACCGGAAGTGGGCCGCCTTTGCCGTGAAACCGTCCGACAAGCGAGTCATTGTCTTCTGCTTTCCTGAAATAGGGCAGCACATCTTCGTAGGACCAGCCGTGATTGCCGAGCGCTGCCCAGCCGTCGTAATCGGAGCGGTGGCCGCGGATGTAGACCATGGCGTTGATCGCCGAGCTGCCCCCCAGGCCTTTTCCTCGCGGCTGATATCCTCGCCTGCCGTTGAGACCCTCTTGCGGTACGGTCTCGAACGCCCAGTTATGCAGCCCACTCGCAACCATGAGAAAGAGCAAGAACGGCGTCTTCACAATCCAGTCGTCGTTTGCGCCGCCGGCTTCGAGCAGTGCAACAGTTGTGGCCGGGTCCTCAGACAAGCGGCTCGCGACAACACAACCACCGGACCCACCGCCGATGACAATGAAGTCACATACTTCTTCCATGACCGCCTCCCGCGTTGCCGGTAGCCTGGTCCGACATCTGGGAGCCACTTGCTGTGCCGGCAGGCATTTGCGGCTCCTCAGTGGCTAGCGAGGCGTCGCATCCGTAAAAGAGCAAGGCCAGTTGACTGATCGGGAGGCCAGGCGAAGCGGAATGGCTGAAGTGTCCGCGCACGTTCAAGGTAATCTCCCTTCTGTAGGCTTGAGGGGCGGGCGAGTCTGACGTGGGAGTTCGTCGATTGCGCTTCCATCGGACCTTGGTATCAAAGTGGTTTGCTGCAGCGAGACTCGGTCGAAGACTGCCATCAAGCCCTGCACGGCTATCGGCTCGCTGTTCGGAAACTATATCGGCCGCCATTCGACATCGAAGAGACCCGATGCGATGTCAGTTTCGCCCAGGATGTCGGACGACCAGGGACCGAGCCGCATATATGCCCCTCTCAGGCCGAGCTTGCCCCACGACCCCTGGCAGCCACAGTCGGTAAACGGCCGTAGCTGCCCAATCGCGACATCGAGCGGTCATTGAACAGGATCGTGGTGCTCAATGCTACTTTGCCATGTTGATGATCTTAATCTGCGTGAATGATTCCAAACCTTCCTGGCCCAGTTCGGTGCCGATACCCGATTGTTTGGCGCCACCGAAGGTAATGTCAGGTGATACGTCCAGAAACTGATTGATCCACACAGTGCCTGTCTCAAGTTTGGTTGCGACCTGAAACGCCTGATCGAGATCCTTTCCCCATACCGTCCCACCGAGCCCGTACTCGGAATCATTGGCGCGCGCGATCGCGTCGTCGATATGGGAATAGCGTAGTACCGGCAAGATCGGACCAAACTGTTCCTGCGTCACCAGTCGCGCATCGTCCGGAATATCGCGGACAATAGTTGGCTGAATGAAGTAGCCCTTGCGGTTAAGCACCTCGCCACCAGCGGTGATTCTACCATAGCGCCGGGCGTCCGCGATGAAGCCCTTGACCTTCTCGAACTGTGCCCTGTTCTGCAGAGGGCCGATCTGGGTTCCTTGCTTCAGTCCATCGTCGATCACCGCCTCGCGCGCCAGGCGTCCCAGTTCTTCGCAGATCTGGTCGTATTGCGAATCATGGACGTAGAGGCGCTTGGCCCCAAGGCAGATCTGACCGGCGTTCATCATCGCGGCGACGAACAGTTTCGGAGCAACCTCGACCGGATCGACATCGTCGAGCACAATTGCGGCATCGTTGCCGCCAAGCTCCAGGGTCAGCCGCTTCAACGTACCGGCTGCGCTGCTCATCACATGCTTGCCCGTCGCCGTCGAGCCGGTAAAGGCGACCATTGCCACATCAGCGTGGCTCGACAGGGCAGCCCCCAAATCATTGTGATCGACGATGACGTTGATCACTCCCGCGGGCAGGATTTCACTGCAGAGCTCCGCGAACCGGAGCGTCGTCAACGGTGTCGTCGGCGCCGGCTTCGCGACCACCGTATTGCCCGATAGCAGCGCTGGCGCGACCTTAATGACGAGCAGGAGCATTGGGAAGTTCCACGGTACGATCGCCGCGACGACGCCGAGAGGAAAATTCTGCTGCACAATCTTTCGAGTGGCGTCTTCCTTTAAGACTTTGTTTGGAAGATCGAGCATTGCGTAATGGCGTAGCATAGTGATGGTAAAGTCGATCTCCCAGTGCGCTTCCGGAAGCGGCTTGCCCTGTTCCATTGTCAGCAATTGCGCGAATTTGTCTTTTCTACCTTCCAGTGCACTGGCTAACCGGGCTAGCAGCGCGCCGCGCTCCCGAATCGGTGTGGCCGACCATGTAGGGAACGTCGCCTTGGCCGCGGAGACCGCCTCTTCAAGTTGCATATGATCCGCCCGAGGTGCCTCCGCAAGAACTTCCTCGGTTGCAGGATTGATAACATCGAACGTCATGGCGCCCGATACGAGCTGGCCATTGATCAGCAGTTTGAATTCTCTCATTGCTCTCTCCTCATCGGGTCATGACAGAGTCGAGCGGTGTGGTCGCCTGGCTCCCGTGCAGGACGTCGCAGCAAATACTGCCGCAAGAGTCCATCCTCCACGCACGAGATATGCGTCCGGCTTGAAGACGGAACTATCGGACCTAGGTGTCGCCGATTCCTTAGGATCGGTTGGCGTGAATTTGCCCGTACTTCGTCGCCTGGAATCAATCAGGCGCGTTCCCAATCAGCACTAAGGGCTAATGGAAGTTTCGC
This sequence comes from Reyranella massiliensis 521, assembly GCA_943369775.1. GTDB lineage: Bacteria > Pseudomonadota > Alphaproteobacteria > Reyranellales > Reyranellaceae > Reyranella > Reyranella massiliensis_C. The sequence continues at coordinate 43,333 of CALROF020000003.1, read as the reverse complement.
GATAGACGACCATTTGGGAAAGCCAAGGTGTGCTCGCGCTAAACAACGAGGGTTCCATGACGAGCAACTACGACCCCAAGATCACGGCACTGCTGTGCATCGACTTCTACAATGACTTCCTGAGTGAGGGCGGAAAGCTCTGGCCGTGGGTCAAGGACATTGCCGAGGAACTAAACCTGCTCGACAATCTTCGCACGATCGTGCGAACCGCTCGTGAGGCGGGGATCGGAATCTATCATGTTCCGCATCATCGTTGGGAACCGGGTGACTATGCGGACTGGAAATACCCGTCTCCTTATCAGCTAGGCGCCGCGGAGCGTCAGGCCTTTGCGAAGGATACTTGGGGTGGCGCGTTCCACAAGGATTTCCCGGTGCGAGTGGGTGACGTCGTCGTAACCGAGCATTGGGCGTCGAGCGGCTTTCCAAACACTGACCTCGAACACAAGCTCAAGCGGTACGGTAAAGAGAAGATCATTTGCGTAGGTTTATTGGCGAACACCTGCCTTGAAGCCACGGCGCGCGTCGGAATGGAACTCGGCTTCCACGTGACGTTGGTTCGGGACGGGACAGCTGCTCGGTCTCGTGAAGCGCTGCATGCTGCGCTCAACATCGATGGACCGACATTTGCTCACGAGATCTTAACGACGGCTGAACTGGTTTCGGCAATCAGATGCTCGGCGTTTCCCTATTCCAGCGTCGGATAGGAGGCAGACCCCGTCGCGTGTTCACCATATCCATGACTGCGTTCGGGCGAATCTAGTTGACGCTTTCCGAAAGTATGACGAACAGCGGTCTGGCCGGCGCCTCGGCGAGGCTAGAGCCATTTAGGCACATTGACGGTAACATAGCTGCGAAGCTTGCCGATCAAGGCAGAGGGGTCAGTATCGACGGATATTGAATGCCGATGTTGCGCCGGTAGAAATCTCGTATCGACCATATGGTCGATGAAGCTTAAAAACGCCGTGAAGAAGCCGGCGATATTGAGCAGGCCTACGGGCTTATCGATCTCCGAGAGTTGGTTCATGGTCCATACCTCCATGAGCTCTTCGATCGTACCGATTCCTCCCGGCAATGCGATGAATGCATCTGCAACCGAAACCATGCGCTCCTTCCGGCTGCGCAAGGTCTGTGCAATTTCATGCCGGGTGAGGCCTTCATGGGACTGGCCGCGTTGATGAAGATTCTCCGTTATTACACCATGCACCTTGCCGCCGGAGTTCAATGCCGCGTCGGCTATGACACCCATCAAACCTTTTGTCGTTCCTCCATAGACGGTTGTTATGCCCTGTTCTCCCAGCGCCCGGCCCAGTGCGCGCGCGCCATCTACAAACTCTTCTGTCGCGCCGTAGTTAGATCCGCAAAACACGGCGATGGTGCTGATTGACCGTATCGTCATTGGTTAACTTCTACCTAATCGAAGTGAAGCGCGCCCAAAATACGTCCATGGGCCGGTGCCAGTCTCTAATGCATAGGTGTTGCCCAGACGAGAGCATATTCGGCAACCAGCTATGCAATGCCCGCCTTCTCATGGTGATGCGCCCGTCTATAGGGGAGCGGCGATGATACCTTGGAGTTAGGGCGCCGAGATCCGTTGCGCGAACAGCACTTTGGTATCGACGGCACTAAGGTCCAATAGCCCGCCGTCATTCCGATGCCAATTCTACAGGAACATTCATAGTCGAGGCGCGCGCGAGGGTTTGTGCGCTCGAAGTCGCCGACGTTAGGAGAGGCTATGCCACGTTTATGGGTAGAGCGAGGTCGACCAGGGGGCGATTGGCAATTCGCCGGGGCGTGGAAACCCGACATTGTCGGCGGTCGTAGTGAGACAGCATTCGTCGTCGAGGACGACATTTCGGGGCGTGGATCCTGCTGTGGCTTGCCGTCCATTCTCTCCGCTGTGCTCCGGCGCGGCACCGTCCGGGGGGCGGCAAGGAACAGGCATATCTCGTTAGTCGCGCGAGCCGACTATGCGGCGGCCGCGGCGGCGGTACTCCCGAGCTCTGCGAACCAGGTGGCCAGGGTCTATGAGCTCGCCGGCGACAGGGCCTGTATCCTCGCGGATCGTTCCACCGAAAGCGCTCGGCAATCGAGCAGGCGGGTTGACGACCAAGACCTAGCTGAAACCGCCGACAAGGCGGCGCTGCAGGCGACCGGTGTGTCGGAAGAGGTCGCGGCACGCTACGCTGAGAGTGACGTCAAGACGGCAGAGGGTGCTCTCCACAATGAAGGTCGGCAACTAAGCTTACTCATCGACCGTCTGACGACCACAATGGCTCAATCCGTGCCGGCAGCCCTCGCTCCGGTTCCTTCGACTGATGGAGGGCTGGCATGAACTTGGCCTGGGTAGTGCTTGGTATTGCCGGCATTCTCGAGATGGCCTTTGCCTTCAGCATGAAGTCGTCTGAGGGGTTCACACGATTGGTACCTGGACTGCTGACGGTCGGCTTTGGCCTTTCGAGCGTCTTCCTGCTTTCGCTCGCTTTACGGACGCTGCCGGTGGGAACCGGCTACGCCGTCTGGACAGGCATCGGCGCGGCGGGCACGGCGATTCTGGGCATGGTGGCACTGGGCGAACCCGTTGCGCCAATGAGAGTGCTTTGCATTGCCCTCATCCTGGGCGGCGTTATCGGACTGAAGCTGGTTTCAGGAAACTGAGAACATCGCGCGCGGCAGTCGGAAGCTCCTGTCGGCGCGATCAATCGGCCGGCCAGACCTTCGTCCGAACATTTCAGTCGCCGTTCGCCACGCTAGTCAACGAGAGCAATGTCGATCAACGAGAGGAGTGTGCAATGACCCAACGTTTGGACTACATGACCATCGCGCCCGCCGGCGTAAAGGCGCTCGGCGGCGTTTATGGGTATATCCTGCAGTCTGGTCTACCGGGCCAGCTGGTGAATTTGGTTTACTTACGAATCTCGCAGATAAATGGTTGCGCATATTGCATCGACATGCACTCGCGCGACTTGCTCAAGAGTGGCCTCAGCGTCGAAAAGCTCGTGCTGGTCCCGGCTTGGCGCGAAGCCGGTAGCATGTTCGATCCGCGTGAACGTGCAGCGCTGGCCTGGGCCGAAACAGTGACCCGCGTCGCCGACACGAATATACCGGAAGCCGAATTCCAGGCCGGCTCGGCTGTATTCACTGAGAAGGAACTCGCCGACCTGACAATCGCAATTGGCCTCATGAACACCTACAATCGGCTGGCAATTGCGTTCCGCATGCCTCCCGCTGCTGTGAAATCGTGAAAGATCCCCAAGGTTAGAGCCGGGGCTTACCGTACCTGAGGTGGCACGTTCATCTCAGGTGCGAGGCCAGGGGCAATCTCGACAGGATTGAGAGGGGCATCGGGTACGGGCGTAGACAGAGTTGATGCCGCGCCATTTTCGTTGCTGATCTGTGGTACGCAGCCTGGCGACGCCCGTGAACCTTGAACGATCTCACGGAGCATATCCATCAAGCCAACGACCCCTTGAGGGAGCCAATGGCCTTCTTTCCGCGGCTCGGAGCCCCGAATGGTCACTGTCGCCGTCATGCCCGAAAGGAGGGGGACGTCGGTCGGGACGTGCATGATCTGAATGCGAACCGGCACGCGTTGGGCCAGCCGTATCCAGGTATAGACGGGATCGACATTCGGCAGGCCCTGAATACTCGGCGTGGCATTCGAAACGCTGATACCGCGCGTCACAGTCTGGATGCGCCCGATGATTGGATCGCGGTAACCCATCAGTTTGGCTTCTGCCCGGTCGCCGACACAGATATGGGCCATCTTGGTCTCCTCGAAATAGCCATCGATCCAGAAACTGTCAGCGTCGATCACCGATAGGTTGACCCCACCTGCTTGGGCGAAGTCGCCTACGCGCATCAAGAGGTTGGTGACATAGCCATTCACCGGGCTGCGCACCAATGTACGCTTGAGGTTGATGTCCGCTAGAGCGACTTGCTGTTGGGCAGCGTCGAACGCGGCCTGCGCTTGGGTCGCAGCACCGACAAAGAGTTGTTGCTCCTCGGGTGTCGTGGCAAGATTGGTCAGATGCTGGCGACGCTCCGCTTGCATCCTTTTAACCTGCAGATCGGCAGCTCTTTGACGCAAAAGCGCTCTGGCAGTGTCGAGTGTAATCTGAAAATCAAAGGGATCGATGACGTAGAGGACGTCGCCCTTGCGAATGTACTGATTGTCGACAATGCGGATTTCTGTGATCTGTCCCGATACGAGAGGGGCAACACTCGCAACCTGCACTCTAACCCTACCGTCTCGGGTCCATGGCGCGACGACATAGAAGTTCCAGATAACTAACGTGGCGAAGACCGCGAGAACGAGGATGAACAAGGTGGCTCCCGTTCTCGTTGCCTCCCGGGCGAAACCAGCCAAACGCCCCGGACGCTTAGGAACAGTACTAGACTCTTCACTCTCCGCTCCGGACTCGACGTGAAGCATGTCGCGCTCCACCATTGTCCGACGATGGTTTACATTGTCGATTGTCGCTCGATCCTGCTCCAGGAGTGGCGGTGGCATGTATATTTCCTCCTAGGACAGCACGATGAGCAGCGCGAGGACCAGCACGTAGAGGCTTAGCTCTGCGATCGGCGGATTGCTGAAGATGCGATTGAACGCGGCAAAACGCAGGAAGGAACGCAGCATGACAAAAATCATAAGAGCGCCAGCGGCGTAGATCGCGAAAGGCGCAACCAGTACGCCGCCGATTACGAGTTCAGGAAAGGCTGGCATGATGAGTTGATCGCCTGGGGTGAAGCTGGGTCAACGGGCGCGCGTTGATCAGGACAGCGGCCCCGGCCAAGTACCGACTAGCCGTGCGAGCTGCCGCGCGATCCTCACCATCAAGCCGCTTTGCCGCATTCGCGAAATCACTGGAGGACCGGCGTAGGCGATTGACGTCATATGCCGCGAGGTCCGAATAGGCACCGCCCACCAGTCGCTCGCCTGTATGAGCAGACAGCTCGGCAAGGGCTATCCGGATCCGCCGTACCATGGCTGCCCATAGGAAGATGTCGAGCGCCTGGCGGACATCTTCGCGCCGGTCGTCCTCTTCCGCAGGCAGCAGCGCTATCAATTGTCCGATGCGGTCGGCGTCCCGGAAAAGGGCTTCCTCTTCCGGCAGGTGAACACCGTAGCCGCCCTCCAAGTCGAGCATCTCGCCCTGTGCCGATGTCAGATACCATCCGCGAAGAAGTTCATCGGACGTTGGGAAGACGGTGCTCAGAATTACGAAGAGCAGAATGGCGGACACGATCGCGATGATGCTCGAGAACAGAAAGGCCTCGGCGCTGTAGTTCTGCGGGTTCGCCGGAGATAAGAGCACCGGGAAGAAGACGAGCACTATGAAGGCAGTGGAGGTCAGCCTCGGGTTGGGGACGGTCAGCAGCAAGGCGGCGGTGATAACGACCGGAGCCATTCCGATCGCCAAGAGCGGAAACGCATCGGCGCCATCGAGAACCAGGAACTCCGTCACACCCACAAGCATCGTGGCAAGTGGCACCCCGACGAGGATGCTGGTCGCAAAAGCACGGGCACTGGGCGCGCCAGAGCTCAGGGCCATGGTGACCCCGATCAGCACGATTCCTTGTGACGCGAGCGGCCAGCCGCTGAAAGCTAGCAGAGCGCTGGAGATCAACACTGCCAAAAACGTGCGCAGACCGTTCCGGAACGCCACCCGACGTGAACGGTAGATACGGGCTCGACGTCGGCGCGGAGAGTGTCGACCAACCTTGAGGTCTTCGATCGCGTCTCGGACGCGCTGGTCTTCGATGATTAGGGCGAGGGCATGATCGGCGAACAGGGCCTCACGCGGATCGCTGTCGCCGCTATGCGCCTGCCGCTGCAGGCGAAGCCGCAAGGCGCGGCCCTGCGCGCCGAGGCAGTCGGCAACTTCCATGCGGAGGGGATCCAGGAGTGCGGCGGGGAGCGATGCCAACAGGTATGCAGCATGAACCTGGGCAACCAATGCCACTGCAGCGTCCTGGGCTGCCATCTCATGCGTCGGCCCTTCGCTAGATTCGGTGGCGAGCGCCGTGATGTCAGGGTGAAGAGTCGTAATCGTTCGCAATAGGTTGGCAGACTCAATCGGATCCACTTGCCCGCCGTGGAGGATCATGAGCGCAAAGGTGCGTACTCGCTGCTGTGCCGCGGCAAGTTTGCCGATAAGTGCCGTATGCAGATTTGGGGTGGGGAGGAGGACACTGACCACGGTGAACGCGGCGATTCCCACCATGATCGCTGCCCCTCGGTTGACGCCGACCGAGAAGACATTCTGCGGCGAGTCGATTTGCGTTACAGCGACCAAAGCAACCGTATAGCCGCACAGGACGGCGCCATAGGCACGGTTGCCGTCCAAAAGCCCGCCCGCATAGACACACAGACCGAGCCAGGCGGCGAAGCCAACCAAGAAAAGCTCGCGGCTTTGGGGATAGAAGCCGGTGAGTATGAACGAGGCCACAACACCAATCAGGGTGCCAAGTATCCGGTAAGCAGCCTTCTGATAGGCTTGTCCTCTGGCTTGCACGGCGAGAATGCTGACAGTCGTCGCAGCTGTCGACGCGCCGTCAAGCTGAAGCCAGTACGCGGCAATCAGGGCCAGCATCATGGCGGTCCAGATTCGAAAGGCAAACGCCCAGGCGGAAAGTGGAAAGCTGGCGATGGTGACCATACGATGGCTATGCATTGCGGATGAGACATGCATGAAGCCCAGAAGATGGGGCGATTAGTTCATCGTGCTACCCATACCAACGGATCGGATGATACTTGCGCCAAGCGTCGCGAGCGACGCGTCACGCAAGACGCATTCTTCCGGTCATTCCTATGTAGAGCTGAAAGCCCTGACCATCGCCGCGGCGATGTCGCGAAGAGGGCCGAAGGCGGGGTGCCGATTGTTCGCGGGACAGAAGGTCAGCATCGCAGGACACTGCGCCAGGTAGTTAGTGCAAAGGCGTCGACCAGCCTTAGCCGGTCAGCCTCAGCCTTCTCGCCATTGCTGCCAGGTCAACGAGGGAGCGAGCCTTCATTTTTCGCATCACTTTGCCCCGGTGTGCCTTAACCGTTATTTCACTTATGCCAAGGTCGCCACCGACCTGCTTGTTCATCTTGCCCGTGACGACCAGCGCCAGAACCTCTTGTTCCCGTCGAGTAAGCGACGCATAGCGCTCTCTGAGCGACTGCAAATCCGCCTCGGCACCAAGTGCGGCTGCACTGCGCTCGATGGCTTGATGGATGCCGGCCAGCAATGCGTCGTCGCTGACGGGCTTCGTCAGAAACTCGATGGCTCCCGCCTTCATAGCCTGAACGGTCTTGGGAATGTCGCCATATCCCGTAATGAAGATAATCGGCATCTCCGTTCGGTCGGCCACCATGCGCCGCTGAAGCTCGAGACCGTTGATGTCAGGAAGCGTGATGTCGAGCACCAGGCAGCTTGGACCGGGCCGGCAGGGACGAGCTAAAAACTCTCCGGCAGAGGCAAAGGTGACCACTTCCCAGCCGGCAAAGCGAATCAGCGCTTCAAGGGATTCGCGCACTGAAACGTCGTCATCTATGACGAAAACAGTTGGCTTGGCGGGAACCACTGTTGCTGATCCAACTCCAGTAGATGTGCTGCACAGTCCCATTGGCCTACCTCGAGTGCAAGAGCACAACGAAACCTCACTTGCTTTGAAGGGCGGCACTGAGCGCTTCACGCAAAGCCGAATCGCTAAACGGCTTCTGAAGGCAATCGGCTGCACCATCTGCGAGTACGCGGAGTCGGATAGTTTCGTCATTAAGAGCAGTGATGAAAATGATCGGAATCCGTTGCCCACGCAGGCGTAGCTCCTTCTGTAGATCAGGGCCGGACATCTGCGGCATGGCGACGTCAAGAATCAAACAAGCAGTTTGGCCAAGGCAATCGGAAGACAGGAACTCTTCGGCGGACATAAAAGCCTGCGCTGAATAACCTAGCTCTCGGAGCAAGTCAGGTAGCGACTCGCGCACTGACTCATCATCGTCGACAATTGAAACCAATGTACCCGTGACCATTACAACTTCCTTGCTGCTGCCTCACTCGACGCGTGGAGCCAAGGGAGCACTACTTTTGTGATGGCCGCTCATTCACTTGTTCCGAAGGGAGGTGGAAACTTGGGTCGATGTTCAAGCAGTAAAGGAAAGGCAATGCCAACTGATGACGTCGATTTGCCCCCGCGAGTAGGGCGATCCACACCCTTTCAAGAGACTTACCGACAAGGAAGCATGCGCCGCTTTGCGTAGGAGCGTCGATTGTACTTTGGTGTCGATTACGCGGCAGGCCGAATCAACTCCTTGAGCTCTGCGCTCCGTTGCGAGTTACGACATCGCACCACGAAGCCAGGGCGGGGGCCGGACTTGGGGGCGCCAACCCAGTCAACTGTTGCAAAGGTATTGCCGACACCTTCGTTCAATAGATTCGTCATCTCATTCTCCGTATCTGTGGCACCGAGAAGGTAACGTCTGCCTGTGAGTGGATAGCAGAATGCCAGTTACGACGCTGGTGGAAGGAGAATCATGGTGACCATCATCAAGGCTGCGGCTGTGCAGATCAGCCCCGTTCTCTACAGCCGCGAGGGTACTGTCGAGAAGGTTGTGCGGAAGATTGCGGACCTTGGCCGCGAAGGTGTGCAGTTTGCCACTTTCCCGGAAACTGTGGTGCCCTACTATCCATATTTCTCCTTCGTGCAGCGTCCTTTCGAGATGCTCGGAGAGAATCTGAAGTTGCTCGAACAAGCCGTTACCGTGCCGTCAGCGTCGACCTTGGCAATCGGCGAGGCCTGCCGGCAAGCCGGGATGGTGGTGGCAATCGGAGTCAACGAACGTGACGGCGGTACGCTCTACAACACTCAGCTGTTGTTCGATGCCGACGGCAGCCTTATCCAGCGCCGGCGCAAGATATTGCCGACCCACCATGAACGTATGATCTGGGGGCAGGGCGATGGTTCCGGATTGCGCACCGTGGACAGCACAGTCGGACGCATCGGCCAACTGGCGTGCTGGGAGCATTATAATCCACTGGCACGTTACGCATTGATGGTCGATGGCGAGCAGATCCATGCCGCTATGTATCCCGGTTCGTTCGCGGGTGACCTCTTCGCCGAGCAAATCGAAGTCAACATACGCCAGCATGCTCTGGAGTCCGGCTGCTTTGTCGTCAATGCCACTGCTTGGCTGGATCCTGAACAACAAGCCCGCATCATCCAAGACACCGGTTGCCCGCTCGGTCCGATCTCTGGCGGCTGCTTCACAGCTATCGTTTCGCCCAGCGGCGAGTTGATCGGCGAGCCTCTACGCACTGGGGAGGGCGCGGTCGTCGGCAATCTAGATTTCACGCTAATCGACAAGCGCAAACGCCTTATGGATTCGCGAGGTCACTATAGCCGTCCGGAGCTGCTCAGCCTGTTGATTGACCGTACGGCTGTTTCGCATTTGCACGACAATCACATTCAGCCGATCCAGGTGGCTGCCGAGAGCGCGGACGAGCGGTCCGCCACGGTCGCGTGATGGTTCTCCACACCTTCTGATGGCAGTCCCGTGTAGGAGAGTGGCATGAAGCAGTTGAAGGTGGCATCAGACCTCTCGGGCAGCACTGGGCCCGCGATGTCGGTCGCAGGGCGCAAAGCGAAGATCCGGCGCACCAATGTCCTCGTTGAACACATCTGCATCAACTCAGAAAAATCGTACGGCGAAGTCAAAGCCGCGCTGGATAAGCTTCCAAGGTTCGACGATCGCATTCGAGAGCACCTGCGCCTTGGCCAGTTTGAGAGCGTCAAGAAAGAGCTTCAGAAGAGTCAGGGTGACGCGGGCCTCGTTATTTTCTCCGTCGTAACCCATGGAGACTGGTTGCAGATCGTCTCCAGGAAGTACAATGCCGTGCAGTATGTCATCGGCAATGTACTCGTTTCCACGCAGATGACGCGACACGAACTGGCGGCAGGGCTTTATGCTCCGCTTCGAATTATGCTTTTTGAGAACAACAAAGGCACAGCGACGCTTGAGTATGATCAGCCCTCGACTCTATTCGGTCAGTACGGACACGACAGTGTGACGGCCGTATCTAAGAACCTCGACCGAAGCATTTACGATGCCTTGATCAAGGCGGCGGAGTAGGGGCCAATCATGCGACCGATCAGAACAGCAGACGAAGTAGACAGCCTCAAAGCCGATGGAGTGTCGTTCCCGACCGAGCATCTTCTTGTTCGGGAGATCTTGCATAGAATCAACAATGAATTCGGGTCGATGATTGGGCTTGTTTCATTGGCCGCTACACGTTCTGCCAGTGCCGAAGTGAAGTCGGCTTTGTCTGACGTCGTGAACCTTATGCGGGATTACGCGGGTCTCCAACGGGCCCTCAGGATGCCCGCCAGTGATGGTATTGTTGACGCCGCCGATCATCTTCGTTCGCTCTGCCAGGCGATCAGCCGCACAAGATTGGATCAAAGGGGAATTGAGCTTGTTCTTGTCGAGCATCCGTTTCAGATGCGGTCTGACCAGTGTTGGAAGTTCGGCATGATCCTTTCCGAGCTGATCATGAATTCAGCTCGACATGCATTCGATGATTGCGGCGGCAGAATTCAGGTCGAATTGACCTGCTCCGACACGCTGGCTCGGTGTTGTGTCATGGATAACGGTTCGTCACTGGGGCCGTACAAACTCGGTGAGGGGTTGAGGATCGTGGGGGAGCTGGCAAGAAGTATGGATGCCAAGATTGTCTATCGGTTCGGTCCGGAAGGCGCCATGTCGCTGCTAACATTTCCGATCAAGCGGAGCTGATGCTTGGGCATCTGACTACGACGCTCTGAAATTTCGGTACCTCGACCTAAAGGCTCGGATCTGGGAGGCCGCGGTGATCGTCAGGACGCCGTCCGAACGGCTCGTGGAATTTGCGGTCCGTATCTTGCAGGGAAGATTGTTGATGCTCGCAAATCGCTTCGTATCGGCGTTGCCATATCAATCCCCAGTTCTCGTTGCCGCATGAGCGAAATCAGTTTCCGCTTTCACCATGCCATTCACAGGCGTAGCGGGCAGCGATTCGATTACCGGCGTGTAACGACGGCACGGTCGGCAGATGACGTATTGCTCGGCGAACGTTCCCTTCAGCACACGCAGTGTGCCTGGCGGATAGCGCCAGAGGCGGGGGCATTTCCGCTTGCAACCCCTGCCCCACCAGGCCGATCGCTCACCGACCCACATCGGCTTGCTGGGTAAGGGATCGGCCAGGGCATCCAGGCATTCGAACTCATCACACCGTCATTGCATGGCTAGCGGTGATCATTTCAACTGTTCCTATGCCAAGCGTCCCAGTAGTTATGCCGTAGGCCCCGACCGTCTCTCCTCAGTGAAGTATGGCTACGAGACATGGCTTTTTCCTTCGGTCGAATACTTCACGGCGCTGGAGTAAGCATCCTCCGAGACAGGGTCGCTCGAACAGCCGCCCAGCGAGCGGCCCCACGGAACACCGACACTAAGGTATGATCGACGCTCCCCAACGACTGGCGCATTGTTTGGTCGTGGCGGTCGCCGCGAAGGGACTCGCATGGAGAACGATCTCAGCTCCGTCGTTGATTGGCTTCCGGGACTAGTGTGGACTGCACGTCCGGATGGAGAAGTCGACTTTCTGAATCGAGGTTGGCGAGACTACACCGGCCTCGTTGTCGACGAGGCTTATGGATCTGGTTGGCAACTTGCCGTCCATCCCGACGACTGGCCCGACCTGCACCAGCGCTGGCGATCCATCATGGCGGCCGGTGAGGCGGCCAGTATGGAAGTGCGCCTACGGCGCTTCGACGGCGAATATCGCTGGTTTCAACTCTGCACGAAGCCGATCGTTGAAGCATCGGGTCAGATCGTCAAATGGTGTGGAACAGGCAATGACGTCGATGACCTCAGACGGTCCGCGGTGGGGCAGCCCGGCGGCAACGATGATCATCGTTCAGTCGCCGACATTATTCCGGCCATGATCGCTTTCCTGACGCCGGCCGGGGAGATCGAGAACGCTAACCGCCATGTCCTCAAGTACCTAGGCAAGACCCCCGACGAAATAAAGGGGTGGCGCGCGAGCGAAGCGATCCATCCCGACGATCTTCCATCGGTGATCGCCGCCTCAGAGCGAGCAGTCGCCACAGGATGTGGGGATCCATACGATATCGACCACCGCATTCGCCGTGCCGATGGCGCCTATCGTTGGTTCCATGGACGTGTAATGCCCTATATGGATGTGCAAGGGCGTGTCGTCCGCTGGTACATTGTAAACATCGATATCGAAGACCGGAAGCGAGCTGAAACACTGCTTGCAGGCGAGAAGCAGCTGCTCGAAATGGTGGCGCGTCGTCAGTCGATGGCCGAAATACTCGAAGCACTGTGTCGGCTGGTCGAAAGCACCGTGACCGAATGCTACTGCAGCGTCGTCTTGGTCGATCCAGATTATACACATCTCGAAGCGGGAGCGGGCCCAAGCCTCCCGCCCGGTTTGACCAACCCCATGATTGACCGTCCCGTGCATGTCGATACCGGTCCGTGTGCGATGGCAATATTCCTGAACGATCAAGTCATTGCTTCCGACATCGCGTCGGATACGCGTTGGGACATTTGGCGCGCGATGGCGATGGCACATGGCGTGCGGGCTTGCTGGGCGACACCAATTGCGTCCGCCACCGGCCCCGTCCTTGGCGCGTTCGCCGTCTACTACGCTGAGCCGCGAGCGCCAACGCCACAGGAACTGGGCTTGATCGATCAGTTGACGCACATCGCAAGCATAGCCATATCCCGGGCACAAAACGATCTCGCGCTACGGCGCAGCGAAGCGCGCAAGGCCGCCATACTGGACGCGGCGCTCGACTGCATCATTACGATCGATCACGAAGGGTGCGTCACCGAGTTCAATCCGGCGGCGGAACGGACATTCGGCTATCGTCGAGATGATATCGTGGGAAAGCAGCTGGCCGATGCCATTATTCCTCCGTCACTTCGGGAACAGCATCGTCAGGGCTTTGCCCGATACCTCGTTACAGGCGAGGCGAGACTTATTGGTAAGCGCGTGGAGATGACAGCGATGCATGCCGACGGAAGTGAATTTCCGGTTGAGCTCGGGATCTCCCGTATTCCCCTGGAGGGGCCGCCGTCATTTACCTGCTATCTGCGTGACATTACAGAACGCAAGCAGTCTGAAGAGGCACTTCGACGAAGCGAGGCACTTCTTGCAGAAGCCCAACATCTCAGTTCGACCGGCAGCTTTTTCTGCCCGAGACCGGGCGAATTCACGTGGTCCGCGGAGCTCTACCGCATCTTTGAGTTCGAACAGTCGATGCCCATAACCTTCGAACTGATCATGTCTCGATACCATCTCGAAGATATCCCATTGCTCAACGAGGTCATGGAACAGGTGAATCGCGGGATCATCGATTTCGATTACGAACACCGGATAGTGATGCCAGACCAGTCGGTCAAACATGTGCGCGTGGTCGCTCATGGAAGCCCGAGTAAGGATCGACATTTGGAGTATGTTGGCGCAGTCCAGGACGTGACGGAGCGCAGACGCTCGGAAGCGGCACTCGCCAAGGCGCGGTCGGAGCTCGCGCGCGTCGCCAGGACCACGAGCCTCGGGGTGCTGACGGCGGCGATCGCGCACGAGGTCAACCAGCCACTGTCAGGTATCATTACCAACGCAAGCACCTGTCTCAGGATGCTAGCCGCCGAGCCCCCCAATGTCAGTGGTGCCCGCGAAACAGCGCGGCGCACAATTCGCGAGGGTAGTCGTGCGTCCGATGTGATCACGCGATTGCGCGCGCTCTTCGGCAAAAAGGATACCGCAATCGCCCCGCTCGATCTGAATAGCGCCACACAAGAAGTGATTGCGTTGTTGATGAGTGACCTTCAGAGGGGCCGCGTAGTTCTGCACGCAGAACTGTCCACCGATCTCCCACTTGTCATGGGAGATCGTGTCCAGATACAGCAGGTCATCCTAAACCTAGTTCGGAACGCTTCGGATGCAATGAGCGATGTCAACGATCGCCCGAGGCAGTTGGCAATCAAGACCGAACCAGACAAAGACGATCATGTACGGCTGACCGTACAGGACGCGGGAGTGGGCTTCTCCCCCCAGGATGTGGAAAGATTATTCGACGCTTTTTACACTACGAAGGACAACGGAATGGGAATCGGGTTGTCTGTCAGCCGCTCCATCATCGAGAGTCATCAGGGTCGCCTATGGGCATTGCCGAACGAAGGCCCTGGAGCCACGGTTTCGTTCTCAATTCCCTGCAGGCCCACCATCATCAAGGGCACTCCAGAACACCGCGCGACGTGATTAGTCGCCGCCCAAGGTAAAGTAATGAGTAGCCAGCGAGGATTAGTCGCCCCCTTGTGTCGGTGGTTGATGGCGATGAAGCGGTACGCGATTCCCCGCGGGACTTACTGAGGGGGTGGCTTCTTCGGTTCAAGCCTTCGCGTCGGCCGAAGAGTTTCTCGCATCCGATCAGTCGGACAGACGCAGTGCCTGATTCTCGATATCGCTATGGCGGGATGTCCGGGCCCGACCTGCAAGAGGAACTCAAGCTGCGCGCGCAGGCTATTTCCATCGTTTTCATCACTGCGCCCCGCGACGAGGCCGTCAGACGGCACGTGCTCGCAACGAGGGCGGTGGAGTGCATTAGAAAACCCTTCAGCGATGCCGCCTTGCGCACGGCAATCGATGCTGCTCTCCAAACTGATGAGGGCGTCGGCTCGTAAGCCCGCAAACAAAGCGATTGTAGCAGGGTCTGGGTGAACCGCGGCTCTTCTGCAGATCGCGCCGCGGCAAACCTGCGCGCAGGCCCATCGAGGACGCGCTAGTCATCGACCCGCGGCACACTGTGCCGCCGATCCTAACGTATCGACGACACTATGGTGCAATGGATTTGCTCTCGTCGTGATGTCATCCCTGTCAGACAAAGACGCGGAGGCAACGAAGATGCAAGCAACCCAAATGTCAGCCATTTCAATCACGGTTGCCGTCCTGTTTCACAGCGGCTTTGGACATACTGCGCGCCAGGCCGAAGCCGTTAGGCGCGGAATCGAACGGGTCGCGGGCGCGTCTGTCCTCTATATGACATCAGACGAGGCTCAAGGCCGGTTGGATGATCTCGAGCTTGCAGACGCGATTATCTTCGGCGCTCCGACGTACATGGGAAGCGTGTCCGGACCGTTCAAAATGTTCATGGATTCGACGTCAAAACGCTACGCCACGGGCGCCTGGAAGGACAAGATCGCAGCAGGCTTCACGAACTCGGCGTCACGGTCCGGGGACAAGCTCGCAACACTGACTCAACTCGCCATCTTCGCGGCTCAACATGGAATGCACTGGGTCAATCTCGGTGTGCCGACGGGCAACAACAGTACGCACGGCACAGATCGGGACCTCAATCGGCTAGGCTTCTGGCTTGGTGCTGCGGCGCAGTCGAACGCCGATCAAGGGCCTGACATCGCGCCGCCCGAAGCCGATCTTCTGACCGCCGAGCACCTCGGCGAACGCGTGTCGAGAGTCACACAGCAATTTGTGCGTGGTCGTTCGCCTGCTGTCGAAGGTTTGGGGGCAGACATGCCCTACGAGACAAAACCTGACCGAGTCCGAATCCCTAAAGGTTAGGGGCGCCTGTTGGGACGTCTCAAGGTGACAAAGGAGTAACGACGATGTGTTACAGGATCTTCCTTGCCGGTGCGTCTGGGGCCATCGGCAGTCGCTTGACACCGCTCCTTCACAGCGCTGGCCATTTCGTTTGTGGTAGCACAAGGTCGAAAGTCAAAGCCGACGCGCTGCGCTTACAGGGAATTGACCCAGTCGTGGTCGACGTCTTCGATGCGACGGCACTATCCCGCGCCGTCGCATCCGCACGCCCGGACGTCGTGATCCATCAACTCACCGACCTCCCGAAGGACCTTGATCCGCGTGAGATGGGAGCAGCGATCGTCCGTACCGCCCGCATCCGTAGCGAAGGAACGCGGAACCTCGTCAGAGCCGCCATTGCGGCAGGTGCGCATCGGCTGGTGGCGCAAAGCATTGCGTGGGCGTATGCACCGGGGAACGAGCCACACGCCGAGACGGCCCCGCTCGATGCCGGCGCCGAAGGAGATGGCGCCATCAATGTGCAGGGACTGATCGCGCTTGAAGATCTCACTTTGAAATCGCCGCCGCTCGAGGGCGTCGTCCTTCGATACGGCCAGCTTTATGGCCCGGGAACCGCTTCGGAGCAGCCGTCAAATCATGCGCCCGTTCACGTCGATGCGGCGGCTTATGCCGCTCTGCTGGCCATCGACCACGGCGACCCGGGCATCTATAACATCGCGCAGTCCAACAGCCACGTTGCGACCGAAAAAGCACGCGTGGAGCTGTGTTGGGCTCCTGATTTTCGTCTTCCGAATTGACGACTTCGCTCGAGGAGGGGGGGCGCCTCCCGACCTTGGCGCGGGCGCAGAATTGTCCCCACGCTGAAGTCTCGCGTCTCCCTTCGTGGAGCACACCTACTGGAAGGTCTATTGGACAACCAGCGGCGGAAATTGAGAGGTCACTGTACCGAGGACATACCCGTCACGTTGATCGATATCGATGACTCGACCTTCGCGCCCGACCCTGGCCACGAGGCCCCCTTCGAGTTAGCGATGGGCGCCGTCGACACGCCCTTCGCCATTCCCAACCTGCGGGTCGAGAACCCGGAGGCCAAGGCGCATACGCGCATCGGCTGGTTCCGGTCGGTCTCCAACATCCCGCACGCCTTCGCCATCCAGAGCTTCGCGGCCGAAATGGCGACGACGCTCAAGCGCGATCCCAAGGACTACCTGCTGGAGCTGATCGGCCCCGACCGCCTGATCGAGGCCGCCGCCCTGTCCGACAAGTGGCTCTACGGCGAAGATCCCAAGCTCTACCCGTTCGACACCGGCCGGCTGCGCCGCGTCGTCGAGACGGCAGCCAAGGAAGCGGGCTGGGGACGCACCCTGCCGGCCGGGCAGGGCCTCGGCATCGCCGCGCATCGCAGCTTCGTCAGCTATACAGCGGTCGTGGTCGAGGTCGCGGTCGGCGCCAAGGGCGAGCTCACCATCCCGCGAGTCGACATCGCCTTCGATTGCGGCGCCCGTGGTCAGTCCCGACCGCGTGCGCTCGCAGCTCGAGGGCGCTGTCTTGCAGGGTGTAAGTCTCGCCACCGTGGGAGAGATCAGCTTCAAGAACGGCCGGCCGGAGCAGACCAACTTCGACGGCTACGAGGTCACGCGCATCGACGCCTCGCCGGCCGAGATCCGCACCCACCTTGTCAACACGACGGGCTTCGACAAGCCGATGGGTGGCGTCGGCGAACCCGGTGTCCCGCCGGTCGCCCCGGCGCTCGCCAACGCGATCTTCGCAGCCTGCGGCAAGCGCATCCGCAGCCTGCCGATCCGCAACCAGCTCGCGCCACGGAACCTGTGAGGCCCGCGATGATGGAGCGTAGGCACTTCCTCCAAGCTGTCGGTGCCACGACCCTGATGCTCGGGCCGACCGCAGCTGGGACCGCCGCCGCGCATCACGGCTAGGGCATGTTCGAATCGCGTTAGACCTACTATGTCGTAGGCACCATCCGCCGCGTGAGCTAGGGCAATCCCCACAGCGAGGTCGTGCTGGAGGTCGAACCGGCGTCGCCGCCGGAGAACTGGCTGCAGCGCCTGCTGCCGCAGGACGGCAAGTCGCCATAGTGCCCCGGTGCGCGAGGGTAAGGAACGACTCATTCCTTGCTGCCGGTATGCCAATCGATGTCAGGCAGGTGGGGGACAATTCCCCATCGGCGCGCGACAGCCCAGTCGCCATCGTAGTAGTGCGTCAGAATGTGATCGAACCGTACCGTGCTGGCTACAGCCGGAAGATCGTGGATTCGCCTCACCAATGCGGCAAGGCGTGGGTAGTCGACAAGGCGCCTCCTGATGGCGCGGAATAGTGGATTGTATACTGCGTCGAAACGGACCAGCGGTGTGAAGATCAGGACGTCGGCGAACGTGGGGCGGTCGCCCAGGAGGAAACGCCGATCATCGACGAGCTGTGCCTCCCACTCGTCAAGGAAGCCGAACAGCTCACCGATTGCGTCGTCGTATTCGGCCTGGTCACGAGCCGACGCAACTGCATAGACGCCATTCGCGAGGGAGCGGGTGATGCGTGAATTGAGGGCGTCGATCTGCGGCCGGAAAGCGGCAGGATACAAGTCGACTTGCGCGTCGCCGCCGATCCCGTCGAACGCCCGGTTCAGCATGCCGGCGATCTCGAGGGACTCGTTGTTGACGATCCGACGCGACTTCCGGTCCCATAAGACGGGGACGATGACCTTGCCTGTGTAATCGGCCTGCGACGCGCGATAGGCCTCATGGAGGCAGGTGAAGCCGTTCCCGGCGCGATCGGGTGTGGACAGCGCCGTGGGTCCCAGCACCCAGCCGTCGGGTGTGTTCCAGATCGGATGAACGACCGAAACGCCGACGACTGAGTCCAGTCTCTTCAGGGCATGCACGATGGTGACACGGTGGGAAAATGGACAGGCATGGGAGACATAGAGGTGATAGCGGTCGCGTTCGGCGACGAAACCCGATGTACCGTCGGCGGTGATTTGATCGCGGAAACGGCCGGCATGGATCATTCTCTGGGCATCGAGCTCGGGCGTGGGATCGGTATCGCCCCGCCATACCCCCTGGATCATCAGTTTCATCGTGTCACCACTCAGACAGTGGGATGGCGGCGGTGCCAGCCTGTTGCCTGTTGGTAGGCCTGGCCGGCGCGAACCAGCAGCGCTTCGTCGAGATGTCGACCGACAATCTGGAACGAAAGCGGCAGCCCCTTCGCCGTGAAGCCGCCGGGCAAGGTGAGGGTCGGGCTGCCCGCCATATCGAAGGGAGCGGCGAAGCGGAGGAATGCCGTGAGCTCGTCAGGTAGCGTGAAAAGCCGGGCTTCTTGCTCAATCGTGAAGTCCGCGAGCGGCTGGGTGGGGATGAGCAGCAGGTCGACACTCGCGAACGCTGTCGCCAGAGCGCCGCTGAAAGCGAGGCGGGCATGATGGAGCTTCATCAGATCGACTGCCGAGACCGTCAGGCCATGCTCGATGAGCCCGGCGATCGTGCCGCTTTCGGCCGGGCCGTACGCCGATGCCCGAGAGGGATAGGTGCCGGCATGAGCTAGAGCCGCCTCGACGCCGGCATAGGATCCCCAGGCTGCGTTGACAGGGGCATGGTCCGGCAGCTCCACCTCGATGATCGTGGCGCCACCGTCTTCGAACACGCTGCGTGCCTGCCGCAGGACCTCGACGATTTGCGCATCGACGCCGGTTTCATTGTATGCCGGATCGATGCCAATCCGCAGTCCTCGAACACCCTTGCCGAGATCGGCGAGATAATCGGGCACTGGTGCCGCAAGCGTCGTGGGATCGTTCGGATCGAGGCCTGCGATGGCACCAAGCATGGCTCCTGCATCCGCGGCCGACCGCGTCACCGGGCCGATATGATCGAGGCTGGGAGAGAGCGCGAACACCCCGTATCGACTGACGCGTCCCCATGTCGGCTTCAGTCCGGTCACGCCATTGGCCGAGGCAGGAAACCGGATCGAGCCGCCGGTGTCGCTGCCGATCGAGCCGAAGGCGAGCCCGGCGGCGGTCGCTACCCCCGACCCGCTCGAAGAAGCGCCGGCATAGTATGCCCCATTCCAGGGATTGCGCGGCGCCGGCACCGCGGGATGATGCTTCGCGAAGGCACCCTCGGTGAGCTGGAGCTTGCCGAGCAGCACCGCGCCAGCGTCGGCCAAACGTCTAACGACGGTCGCATCGAAATCCGGCACATGGTTGGCGTGGATCGCCATGCCGGCGGCCGTCACGATGCCGGCAGTGTTGCAGATGTCCTTGACGGCAATCGGAACGCCGTGCAGCGGTCCGCGATGGTGCCCCCTGGCAATCTCGGCCTCTGCGGCCTTCGCCTGCCCAAGCGCAAGCTCCGTAGTCACGGTAGCGTAGGAATGCAGCGAAGGATCGAGCTTGGCGATCCGACTCAGCATGGCGTGAGCGAGCTCGACCGGCGACACCTTTCGCGACCGGATTGCCAAAGCGACTTCGAGCAACGTGGAGTAATGCAAGTCGATCATGTGGGCTCCATCAGAGAGACCTTGATGCTGGCGTCGTGCGCGCAACGGCGGATCGGTCGGCTGCGAGCCAGAGCGAGATAAGCGCGCCAAAGGCGAGCAGGGCGACGTTGCAGCCGAGGGCAATCGTGAACGCGCGGGCATAGGCGCCGGCCGTCTGCCCGCCGTCGAGCACTTGGTAGAAGACGCCGCCGATGACGGCGACGCCGAGCGCCGCGCCGATCTGGAAGGTCGAGATCACCACGCCTGAGGCAAGGCCGGCATGACGCTGGTCTACACCGCCAAGCACGGACTGGATGACCGACGGCATGACGATGCCGAAACCCACGCCAGCGACGACCAGGCCGAGCTCCAGCACGTCCGGCAGCACGTCGCTGACGGCGAGCATGACGGTGCCGAAGCCGAGGACCTGGAGCACGAATCCGAGCGTCAGGGCGCGGATGCCCAGCCGCCGCATCACGGGCGAGGCGACGAGCGAGCTCGCAAAGTAGCCGACCGCGAACGGCAAGGTGGCAATTCCCGCCTCGATGGGCGACTTGTGCAGCCCGCTCTGCAGATAAACCGCGAAGGTCAAGTAGAAGGACGACAGCATGTAGAAGGCCAGAGCCATCACCAAGCCGGCCGTAAACACGCTATTGCGGAACAGTGACAGTGTGACAAGAGGATCGCCGCCGCGGGCGGAAAGTCCGCCCTCGAAGCGTACGAACGCCACGAGGGCAACGGGGCAGATGACGAGCATGGCGACTATCCAGACTGGCCAGCCAGCCTCACGCCCTTCGACGAGCGGATAGACCAGCAGGATGAGTGTCAGCGACAGGAGCACGACGCCGCCGAGGTCGAGCTTCTGCGCATGCTCGGCGCGCGAATCGCGCAACACGAACATGCTGCCAAACAGCGCGACGAGCCCGATCGGAACGTTGATCAGGAAGATCGCCTGCCAGGCGAACCCGAACGGCTGCGTCGAGACGAGCACGCCGCCCAGCAATTGACCGCAGATGTTGGCCAGACCAAAGGTCGCGCTATAGAGCGCAAGCGCGCGTGCTTGCTCGGCGGCAGGGAACAGCACGCGGATCGATGCGAGCACTTGAGGGGCCATCACCGTGGCGGTGAGGCCCTGAAGGATCCGTCCGGCGACGAGGACAGGCGGCGACCAGGCAATGCCGCACAGCACGGACGCAAGCGTGAAGCCCACCACGCCCAGCATGAACATGCGTCTGCGGCCGAATAGATCTCCGAGACGCCCGCCGGTGATCAGGAACACAGCGTAAGTCGCCGCATAGGCCGAGATGACGAACTGGACCTCGCTCGAGGATGCACCGAGGTCCCGGCGGATGGCAGGCAGTGCCAGGTTGACCACGTTGAAATCGAGGATCGGCAAGAATGCGCCGGTGAGCAGGATCGCAAGGGCGAGCCAGCGGTGTGGATCGGCTGTTGCCTGCTTGGTGTCAGAATCTGACAGTCGATCGGGCTCTTGAACCTGCATCCTCGCCTCCGGTACGGCCGTCGCCCACTCTTGAATGTGCAGCAACGAACAGCCATCCTTCACTTCTGCCAACCGAGTTTGCACAAATGGACAGGACATGGAGTGGAACGATCTGCGTCTCGTGCTCGCCGTGGCCCGTGAGGGCACCCTTTCGGGCGCTGCGCGGAAGTTGCGGGTGACCCATTCGACGGTGTTCCGGCGGCTGGGTGCGATCGAAGAGGCCCTCGGCGTCCGGCTCTTCGAGCGCTTCCGCGACGGTTACTCGGCGACGCCCGCCGGCGAGGCGACGGCGGCGCTGGCCGCACGGTTCGCCGACGATTTCGTGGAGTTGGAGCGGCGCCTATCAGGCCAAGATCTGCGTCCGTCCGGTTCAGTCCGCATCGCCACGACCGACACGATCTGCGCGATTCTGATGCGACATGTGCCGGCCCTGCGAACGGCACACCCGGAAATCCGCCTCGAGATCACGATCTCGAACGCGATGGCGAACCTGACCCGTCGCGAAGCGGATGTTGCAATCAGACCGATTCCCGAAGCCCCCGAGACTCTGGTCGGCAGGCGGATCGCCAGCATCGCCCACGCCATCTATGGTTCGCGGAATGATTTCGCCCGCCATGACGGTCGGGATTTGTCCAACCGCGAATGGGTCGGTCTGGACGACACGTTGGCGACGACGGTGATCGGCCGATGGATGCATGCGCATGTCCCGAATGCTCGGACGGTCCTCCGCGTCGATTCGCTTCCGGCGCTGAGAGACGCGGTGCGTGCCGGGCTGGGGATTGCCTTGTTGCCCTGCTATCTCGGTGACGATGACGACCGTCTCCGTCGCATCTTGCCGGCTACTGCTCCCGAGGCGCATTCCGTGCTTTGGCTGCTCACGCACGGTGATCTGAAGCGCACGGCCCGAATCCGTGCAGTTATGGATTTCCTGGCGATCGCACTCGGTTCAGAGCGGGCTCTCCTCGAGGGCCAGCAACACGGCAAGGTGGCGTCGCGGCGGTCCCGTGCGGTCAGGGGCCATGCCAGGACGAGATGATCAAGCGACGTCGATGCCTTCGCGTGCCAGGACACGTCGCACTGCCGGCCGTGCGGCAATGCGCTGCGTAAGCCGTGTCCAGGCGGGATGGGACGACGCCATGTCGATTCCGATGCGCCTGCCCCAGCGGAAGAAGACGAGGAGGTAGGGATCGACGATGGAGTAGCTTCCCGGCACGGCCCACTCGCGCCCGTCGGCCAGCAGCTTCTCGATGTACTCATATTGCTCGCGGACGCATTGCTCGCCCTTGGCTACGACCGCCGCCGCATCTTTGTCATCGCCGACGAACCGCAGAGGCCTCCAGATTTGGCTGTAGGCCGTCGCATGCACGCTGCCAGAGAGGTAATTCATCCATTCTAGGCAGCGCGCCTCCCCTGCCGGTTCGGACGGCAGCAGGCCGGCGGAAGGATGGACTCGCGCAAGATAGAACAGAATTGCCGGAGCCTCGGTCAGCAGGTCAGGCCGCCCGCCCATGTGACCGGGCACCTCGCTCAGTGCCGGAACGCGGGCCTTGGGGTTGGTCGCTTTCCATTGCGCCTTGCTTGTCATTTCGCCTTCATGCTGCCCGGATGCCGAAACGAGCTCGACTTCGTAGGGCAATCCGATCTCCTCAAGCACGATATGCGCGGCTAGTGAGCAGGAACCAGGGGAGTAGAAGAGGCGATGCATCGGCTAGATCCTTGCTGAGGCGGCCATCTCTTCTCCATCTGGCCGGGGCTAATGGATGACAGTTTGCTGCTGCTCCCTAGAACAGCAATGCCGATTTGGGAGAACTGTTCTTGCACGAATGCACAAGAGAACGTCTCTTCGAAATAGGCCTTGGAGCTTTGTGCAACTCCCAGCCCAAGTCCACTTGCCTGCGTTTAGCGGGCTTGGCAGCAGCTGGGTAGGCCCCGGAGTGGTTATGTGGAAAGACGCACCTGTCCTAGGCCGTGGCTGCGTGCGACGGCGGAACACCCTTTCAAGATCTTCGATCTGAGTCATGGTGATTGGCAGCGGGTTTGACGCTACGATTTCCGGTCTATCGCAGCCTGAGTATGGATGAATGGTTACAGTTCGCAGTGAGCAGATCTGTTTCGGTGGGACGATCGGATTCTATTCTCATCCATCGAAAGAGATCGGCGCCGAGATGAAATTCTCCGTCTACGTCCCGCCCGCCGCCAAGGAACGGCGCCTGGCGGTGCTCTACTTTCTGGCGGGTCTTACCTGCACGGAAGAGACCTTCATGATCAAGGCCGGAGCCTTGCGCCTGGCCGCTGAGCTCGGGCTCATTGTCGTGGCACCGGATACGAGCCCGCGTGGGCTTGGCCTTCCAGGCGAGGATGATGACTGGGACTTCGGCACCGGTGCGGGCTTCTACATAGATGCGGAGGCCGAGCCCTGGCGCCGGAGTTACCGCTTGTATTCCTATGTGACGAAGGAACTGCCTGCGATCATCGAAACCAGGTTCCCGGCGGACAAGGGTCGTAGAGGTATCTTCGGCCATTCCATGGGCGGTCACGGCGCGCTCGTCGTCGCGCTGAAGAATCCTCAGGCCTATGGATCGGTCTCGGCCTTCGCACCGATCTCAAACCCGTCGTCAGTACCCTGGGGCAATAAGGCCTTCAGCAACTACCTAGGTCCGGATCGCGCGCGGTGGGCGGACTGGGATGCAAGCCTGCTCATGAGCAATAGGCGCTTTCCCGATTCGATCCTTGTCGATCAGGGAATGCGTGACCAGTTCCTCGAAACTCAGCTCCGCCCCGAAGCCCTGGAAGCAGCGGCAAAACACTCGGGTCAGTCCCTGACGTTGCGTCGCCACGAGGGCTACGACCATTCCTACTGGTTTATCCAGAGTTTCATCGAAGATCACATGAGATGGCATGCCGAAAGGCTCAACGGCTGAGGACGGCGTCAACCCGTTGATTTACCCGCGGGGTGGAGCAGCCCGGTAGCTCGTCAGGCTCATAACCTGAAGGTCGTAGGTTCAAATCCTGCCCCCGCAACCAGCTTAGCTTGCTTGGCAAGTTCGGCGACAACGGCCGCCCCTTCACGGGGGCGGCCGTTGCTGTTTTGGGGCATGCGAAGCTGATTCCTAGCATCTGCGCCGTCGCTCCCCTCCCTCGACAGGGCACTTGCTTGGGCGATCGTCAGGATACCGGCCAGATCGCCGTGCACATCGATCGTCAGGTTGCCGTCCGCCGGCGTCAGCACGATTTTGCTGACCAGCGATCGTAGGCGCTCGGCCGCTTCGGTCCGCAACGCGCCTTCGTCGCCGCCAAGCGCGGCGGCCAGGCCGGCCACCTGTTCCCGATAGAAGCCCGCCATCTTGGGATGAAGAAGCGGCGGTGGCTCTTCTGCGCGGGCGAGTTCGGACTCGAGCTGCGCCTTGCGAGCTTCGAGCCCGTCCATCTTCGCCTTCATCGACGGGTGGTACATACCGTCAGCGATGGCGTCGACTGTGGCTTTGATCTGCCTGTCGATGCGGCCGAGCTCCGACTTGGCTGCGTCAAGTGAGGCGCGTCCCTCCATCCGCAGCCGGTTCATTTCGCGAGTGAACTCGTCGCAAAACTCCCTAAACAGAGCTGGGTCCATGAGCTCGCTCTTGAGCGCGCCGAGGACCCGCTCCTCGAGATCCGCCCGCTTGATCGCCAACCGATTGTCGCACGTGCCCTTGTTCCGGGCGGTCGAGCAGCCGACGTGGGTTGCCGAGATCATCGAGTAACCGCCGCCGCATACGCCGCAGCGTGTCAGGCCCGACAGGAGATAGCGTGCCCGGCGCCGCTCCCAGATGCCATTTGCCTCGCCGGTCTCGGTGTTCTGCTTGACGGTCAGCTGGCGCACCTTCGCAGCATCCCAAAGTTCCTGCTCCACGATGCGCAGCTCCGGGGCTTCCTGGATTATCCATTCGTCTCGAGAGTTGAGCCGTGACACACGCTTGCCGCTATCTGGATCCTTGATGAAGCGCTGCCGATTCCAGACGATCCGGCCGATATACATTTCGTTGTTCAGGATGCCGTTGCCGCGCTTCGGGCTGCCGTAGATCGTAGTAAAGCCCCAATCGCGGGCTGCTGGCCCGGCAATCCCGTCGCGATTGAGCCCTACGGCGATCTGCTTCGGCGAAACCCCGGAGACGTACTCGCGAAAGATCCGGCGCACGACCTCCGCTTCCGCCTGATTGATCGAGCGGTCGCCCCGGATCAGTTCGCCCTTCTCGTCGAATTTCTTCACCACGTCATATCCGTAGGAGTTGCCGCCGCCGGACTTGCCTTCCTCCACCCTTCCGCGCAGGCCGCGGCGAACCTTGTCGGCGAGATCCTTGAGAAACAGGGCATTCATTGTGCCTTTCAGCCCGACATGCAAATGCGTCACGTCTCCTTCGGAGAGCGTGACCATCCTCACGTTGGCAAAGGCAAGGCGCTTGAAGAGGCCGGCAATGTCTTCCTGGTCGCGCGACAGCCGATCCATCGCTTCCGCGAGAACGACGTTGAAGCGTCCACGAAGCGCGTCTGCGATCAGCGATTGGATGCCGGGCCGCAGCAGAGAAGCGCCGGAGATTGCTTGGTCGGAGTATTCCTCGACGACCTGCCAACCCTGCTTCTCGGCATGGATTCGGCAAATGCGGAACTGGTCGACGATCGAAGCGTCACGCTGATTGTCGGAGGAATAGCGGGCGTAGAGGGCGACCTTCATCGCACGGCACTCCTCGGAAGGGTCAGGAGCGACCCGCGCGGCGCTCCTCCATCATCTTTTCGTACCATTGCCGCGCCGCGCGGCGCGCGAGCAGTCGTACCAACTCGACCAGCCGTGGGTCGGGGCCACCGCCGCCCGGCACGGCGTTCGGCTCCGTGACCGGCGGCACGACCGGGCGTTCTCCATTGGGCGGTCTCTGCAGCATGGCGCCTTCCGTGACGAAAATCACTAGCTTCGGTGCCAAGATCAGAGGCGATGCGAGCCCAGGCAATTCGGTTGTGAGGCGTAAGATCGGCGGCGCGCGGCAGGCGATTGCGCAGGTTTTCGCAGGGACGCCAAGCCTTTCGCAAAGCCGCGTCGCACAATGACCTATGCGTTTCGTCCCCGCGAAAGCTCGCTGAGCAGGATCGAGGTGTTCCCACGCTAGGAATGATGATACCTTTACAGGGCTAAAGTCAATATACGCCTAGTATATGTAACATGTCTGCTAGCCCTTCAAAGCTGAAGACTCGCGCTCTTACCCTTGTCCGGAAGAAGGGGATTGCCCGTGCCCGCGATTTCAACGCCGTTGGGGTTCCCCGGGTCTATCTGAAGCGGATGCAGGATGAGGGACTCCTGATTCAACGGGGGCGAGGCCTCTACCAACTCGCCGACGCTAAGCTCTCGCCCGCACACAGCCTAGCCGAAGCTGCCCGGATCGTCCCCCACGGCGTCATATGCCTTCTTTCGGCGCTGCAGTTTCATGAGCTGACGACTCAAACGCCTCACGAAGTCTGGATGCTTATCGGATGGAAGAAATGGGCTCCGACGCGACCACCCGTCTCGCTCCGGATCATTCGGGCCACCGGCAAGTCGCTCACCGCCGGCATTGAGGTTCACAAGATCGAGCAGGTCCCGGTTCCGATCACCGTCCCGGCGAAGACGGTCGCCGATTGCTTCAAATACCGAAACAAGATTGGACTGGACGTCGCTATCGAAGCCCTGCGCAACTGTCTTCGCAATCGCCGAGCCACCGCTGACGACCTCTGGAAGTACGCCACCATCGATCGCGTGCAGAACGTGATGCGGCCATATCTCGAGGCCCTCCTGTGAACCGAAAGGGGCGCCCCCGGAATATTGCCGCATCGGTGAGGGCGCGGCTGACGCAGCGCGCCCGCGACAGGCAAGAGAACGTCCAGTTGGCGCTGATCCGCTATGCGATCGAGCGGCTGCTGTACCGGCTCGGTCTTTCTTCCCATCGTGAAGAGTTCGTCCTCAAGGGGGCCATGCTCTTCAGCCTCTGGGCGCCGACGCCCTATCGCTCGACCGGCGATCTTGATCTTCTCGGATTCGGCGATCCGGCGCCCGAGCGCATCGTGTCGGTGTTTCGCGAAATCTGCTCGCTCACCGCCGCCGATGATGGCGTAGCCTTCAGGCCAGAGACGATCCGGGCACAAGCGGCGCGCCTGGAGGAAGAATACAGCGGCATTCGTTTGACGCTGGACGCGGAAATTGCTGGAGCGCGATTACCGCTTCAGATCGACATCGGCTTCGGCGACGTCGTCACCCCGGGCATCCAGGACATCGACTACCCATCGCTGCTCGACATGCCCCTGCCGCATCTGCGTGCCTATCCGCCGGAGACCGTGGTCGCCGAGAAGCTTCAAGCGCTGGCGGCTCTTGGGTTGCTCAATAGCCGCATGAAGGACTTCTTCGATCTCTGGGCCATCTCGCAGACCTTCGCCTTTGCCGGGTCGACTTTGGTCCAGGCCATTCAGGCGACGTTCGAGCGACGCGCGACAGCAATTCCACCGGAAACTCCCGCCGCCCTGACAGCGACTTTCTCCAACGACCCTGCGAAGCAAGCCCAGTGGCGCGGTTTCCTGCGGCGAACCTCCATCGCTCTTGCGCCAGCTCCCTTGCCAGACCTCCTTCATCGCATCGGAGATTTTGTAATGCCCCCGCTTGAGGCATTGCGGGCAGGTGCCACGTTCAACAAGAACTGGAGGCCTGGAGGGCCTTGGAAGATCGCGGAAAAAGAGTGAGAGGGCTGCGCCGGACTCCGTGGCGGATTGGAGGTCAAGAGAGAGTCTCTCGGCCGTCCGTCGCGGAGTATCCCTCATGGCAAAGGCCATTCAGAAGATCATCCTCAGTGCCTCGCGCGACATTCCCTTCAGCAAGCTGGTGCTTAGCCAGTCCAACGTCCGGCGCCTGAAGGCGGGCGTCTCGATCGAGGACCTGGCCGGGGACATCGCCCGGCGCGGGCTCCTGCAGAGCCTCAACGTCCGGCCGGTGCTCGATGCCGAGGGCGCCGAGACCGGCATGTTCGAGATCCCGGCCGGCGGGCGCCGTTACCGGGCCCTCGAACGGCTGGTGAAGCAGAAGCGTCTTGCCAGGACGGCGCCGATCCCATGCATCGTGCGCGACCCCACGGTCGAGATCTCGGCTGAGGAGGATTCTCTGGCTGAGAACATCCAGCGCGTCGCCCTGCATCCACTGGATCAGTTCCGCACCTTCAAGGTTCTGCGCGACCAGGGCGCCGGCGAAGAAGAGATCGCTGCCCGGTTCTTCGTCGCGCCTGCCGTGGTGAAGCAGCGGCTGCGCCTGGCATCGGTCTCCGAGAAGCTGCTCGGGATCTATGCCGAGGACGGCATGACCCTGGATCAGCTCATGGCTTTCACGGTCACCACCGACCATGCCCGGCAGGAACAGGTCTGGGAGGCATTGCAGCAGTCCTACGACAAGGAGCCTTACCTGATCCGCCGCCAGCTCACCGAGAGCGCCGTGCGCGCGTCGGACCGACGGGCGCGGTTCGTAGGGCTCGACGCTTATAAGGCAGCGGGCGGGGCGGTCCTCCGCGACCTGTTCGAGGAGGACAACGGCGGCTGGCTCCAGGACATGGCACTGCTCGATCGCCTGGCGACCGAGAAACTGGCGGCCGAGGCCGAGAAGATCGCCGGTGAAGGCTGGAAGTGGATCGAGGTGGCCGTCGACTTCCGGTACGGCCATGCGCACCATCTTCGGCGGCTCGACGGCGTGGAGGTCGAGCTCACGCCCGAGGAGCAGGCAACGTTCGATGCCCTAACCGCCGAGCAGGCCAAGTTCGAGGGCGAGTACGAGGGCGCCGATGAGCTGCCGGACGAAATCGACGCACGGCTGGGCGAGATCGAGGAAGCGCTTGCAGCCTTGGAGAGCCGTCCGGTCCGCTACGAGCCGGCCGAGATCGCGCGGGCCGGCGTGTTCGTCAGCATCGATGCGAACGGACGCCTCGCCGCCGACCGCGGCTATGTGAGGCCGGAGGATGAGCCGGTACCGGCGGGCAGCGAAGATCCGGCAGCAGGCGAGATCGGCGGGGCGGATGCGGCGGTGCCTGCCGCTCCCGCCCAGCGCACCGTCATCACCATCGGAGGCAACCAGCCGGAGGACGGCGGCGACGACGACGCGATCAAGCCACTGCCGGAGCGGCTCGTGAGCGAGCTGACGGCTCATCGCACCCTGGCGCTACGGGACGCGGTGGCGAACAACCCGCAGGTCGCCCTCACGGCGCTGCTGCACAAGCTCTGCCTCGACACCTTCCAGCACAGCGCGCTCGGCGCGTGCCTGGAAGCCTCGGTGCGGCATGTGTTCTTCCCCGTCCAGGCCACCGACCTGAAGGACAGCCCTTCCGCCCGGGCGGTCGCCGACCGGCACGACGCCTGGAAGGCCGAGCTACCCAAGGACGACCGTGCGCTGTGGGACTGGCTCGCCGCCCTCGACGACAGCCGTCGCGCCGTGCTGCTCGCGCATTGCGTGTCGTTCGGCGTGAACGCTCTCTATGAGAAGGGCGACCGCTACGGTGGGCCGGGTGTCTCGGCGCACGGCGTGCAGCAGCGGATCGCCCAGGCCGACCGGCTGGCCCGTGCCGTCCACCTCGACATGGTGGAAGCCGGATGGCGACCGACGGTCGACAACTATCTCGGCCGCGTCACCAAGCCCCGCATCCTCGAAGCGGTGCGGGAGGCCAAGGGCGACCAAGCAGCGCAGCTCATCGACCACCTGAAGAAGTCGGAGATGGCGAAGGAGGCCGAGCGGTTGCTCGACGGCACCGGCTGGCTGCCCGAACCGCTGCGGCTCGCTGACAGCGCGGACATGCCAGACACACCCGCGGACCCGGCCGAGGAGCTTCCCGCTTTCCTCGCCGGCGGAGAAGGGGGTGTAGCGGCCGACGAGTCGGAGCCGCGTCCCATCGCTGCGGAATAGTGTGAACACCGCGGGTGGCCTCGGTCCTCCGCGGTGTCTTCGCCAATCGTTGGAAAAGCCCGGCCGCCGTGCCGGGCTTTTTCCTTTGAGGGATTCCTCGCATTCGAGGCGCAAGGCGAGAGGGAGAGGACGGCCGGGACGGGTTTGAGCCGGCCAGGTCCAGAGAGAGCGCCTTCCGGTTCGGACCGTCCCGCTCTCCCGAGGTCTATTCCATGTCGAATGTCTCCCTCTCGGCGGCAGCACCCGCGCTACGCACGCTCGCCGCTCCTGCGGATCCGTTAGCCGGCATTGCCGCGGCGGCGCACCTTCTTCTCCTTCACCTCGAGCGTGGCAGCCGCATCGATGCGATCGTCCTGCGCGCTGCCATGGAGCACGCCTTCGGCGGCTCCGACGCAGCCGGCGCCTGGGACTGGAAGTCCGCCTACGACGCCTGCGAGGCGGCGACCGTGCTGTTCATGCGCAAGTTCGGCCCGACCATTCGGGCACGGGCTGCTACGCCGGCTGCCGAGCTGTCCATGCTCGGCAGGATTGCGGCCCTTCTTCCCACCCATACCCGCCGATCCGAGGAGAGCCAGGCGCTGCAGCAATTCTCGACGCCGCTCGCTCTCGGGTTTGTCGCCGCCAGCGCTGCTGCGACCACCCCGGCCGATCTGGTGCTCGAGCCTTCGGCCGGCACGGGCCTGCTCGCCATCTTCGCGGAGCTTGCCGGCAGTGGCCTGCACTTGAACGAGCTGGCGGCCACGCGCGCGGCCTTGCTCGGACGCCTGTTTCCCGCTGTCGCGACGACACGCTACGACGCGGCTCACATCCACGACCATCTCGACGATGCCGTGCTCCCCAGCGTCGTGCTGATGAATCCGCCATTCTCGGCTGCGGCGCATGTCGACGGCACCGTCGCCGATGCCGCCCTTCGCCATGTCTCGTCGGCGCTTGCGCGACTCGCCGACGGCGGGCGCCTGGTCGCGATCACCGGCGTCAGCCTCTCGCCGGACCATCCGTCATGGCGCGAGGCCTTCGTCCGCCTTCAGGAACGCGGCCGTGTCGTGTTCAGCGCTGCCGTCGATGGACGTGTCTACGCCCGTCACGGCACCGCGGTCGAGACTCGGCTGACGGTTATCGATCGCGTACCTGCCGATGATCCGAGGTCGTTTCCAGCATCACTCGGCATGGCATCCGACGTCGCTGCGTTGCTCCAATGGGTTACTTCGCATGTCCCTCCGCGCTTGCCTGTTCATGGCACCGCGCCTCCTGCATCCGTTCCTCCCGTCACGGTCATGTCGAGCCGAAGGCCTGCTCAGCAGCCACGCGCCGTTGCCGGCGATTCGCTTGAACGAGTGGGTACTGAGCTCGCCTATGAGACCGTCGACTGGAAGCCGACCGAGGGCGGCAGCCTCACCGAGGCGCTGTACGAAGGATACGAGCTGCAGTCGATCCGGATTGCCGGTGCGCAGTCCCATCCGACACGGCTGGTACAGTCGGCGGCGATGGCCTCCGTCGCGCCGCCCAAGCCGGGCTACCGGCCTCGTCTGCTGGCCAGCGTCGTCACGGATGGGCTCCTGTCCGATGCGCAACTCGAGAGCGTCATCTATGCCGGCGAAGCGCACTGCGGCCACCTCGCCGGCTCCTGGACGGTGGACGAGACCTTCGACGTCGTGTCGGCGGCGCCCGACGAGGCGGAGAACGCCGTCCGCTTCCGGCGGGGTTTTATGCTGGGTGACGGCACCGGCGCCGGCAAGGGCCGCCAGATCGCCGGCATCCTGCTCGAAAACTGGCTAAAAGGCCGCCGACGCGCAGTGTGGGTATCGAAGTCCGACAAGCTGATCGAGGACGCCCAGCGCGACTGGTCGGCGCTGGGCATGGAGCGGCTGTTGATCACGCCGCTCGCGCGATTCCGCCAAGGCACGCCCATCTGCCTGGAGCAGGGCGTCCTTTTTACCACCTACGCCACGCTACGGACCGACGCACGCGAGGAAAGGGTTTCGCGGGTCCGGCAGATCGTCGATTGGCTGGGAGCGGACTTCGATGGAGTGATCGTGTTCGACGAAAGCCATGCCATGGCCAATGCGGCCGGCGGGAAAGGCAAGCGGGGCGACCAGGCGCCGTCGCAACAGGGCAGGGCCGGCCTTCGCCTGCAGCACGCGCTGCCCAACGCCCGCGTCGTATACGTCTCGGCCACGGGCGCCACGACCGTGCACAACCTCGCCTACGCCCAGCGGCTCGGTCTGTGGGGCGGCGAGGACTTTCCTTTCGCCACGCGCGCCGAATTCGTGCAGGCCATCGAGGCGGGCGGCGTTGCCGCCATGGAAGTGCTGGCCCGTGACCTCAAGGCGCTTGGCCTGTATGCGGCCCGCTCCCTGTCCTACGAAGGTGTGGAGTACGAACTGGTCGAGCACGCGCTCACGCCGAAGCAGGTCCGCATCTACGATGCCTATGCCGGCGCCTTCCAGGTCATCCACAACAATCTCGACGCTGCCCTGCAGGCAGCCAACGTCTCCGGCGAGCGCGGCACGCTCAATGCGCAGGCGAAGTCTGCCGCGCGCTCGGCCTTCGAATCCGCCAAACAGCGCTTCTTCTCCCACCTGATCACCTCGATGAAGACGCCGACCCTGATTCAGTCGATGGAGCGCGATCTGGCAGCCGGGCATGCCGCGGTCATCCAGATCGTGTCGACAGGCGAGGCCCTGATGGAGCGGCGGCTGGCCGACATCCCGACCGAGGAGTGGGGCGACGTGCAAGTCGACATCACGCCGCGCGAGTATGTGCTGGACTACCTCACGCACAGCTTCCCGACCCAACTGTTCGAGCCCTTCACCGATGGCGACGGCAATCTCTCCTCGCGGCCGGTGTATCGCGACGGTCAGCCGGTGCAGTGCCGCGACGCCGTCGAGCGCCGCGACCGGTTGATCGAGCGGCTGGCGTCGCTCGCGCCGGTCCAGGGTGCGCTCGATCAGATCGTGCAGCGTTTCGGGACCGACCTGGTCGCCGAGGTGACCGGGCGATCCCGGAGGATCGTTCGTAAGGGTGAACGGCTCTGCGTCGAGAAACGTCCAGGCTCGGCCAACCTCGCCGAGGCGCAGGCGTTCATGGATGACGACAAGCGTATCCTGGTGTTCAGCGATGCCGGCGGCACCGGCCGCTCCTACCATGCTGACCTTTCAGCCCGGAACCAGCGCCTGCGCGTGCACTACCTGCTGGAGGCAGGTTGGAAGGCCGACACCGCCATACAGGGGCTGGGCCGCAGCAACCGGACCAACCAGGCGCAGCCGCCGCTGTTCCGGCCGATCGCTACCGACGTGAAAGCCGAGAAGCGCTTTCTCTCGACCATCGCCCGGCGCCTCGACACGCTGGGCGCCATCACCAAGGGCCAGCGCCAGACCGGCGGCCAAGGCCTGTTCCGAGCCGACGACAATCTCGAATCGCCCTACGGCCGGGCGGCGCTGCGTCAGCTCTACATGTTGCTGTTCGCCGGCAAGATCGAAGGCTGTTCTCTGGAGGCTTTCGAGGCAGCAACGGGCCTGAATCTGACCGACCAGGACGGCAGCCTGCGGGAGGAGCTGCCGCCGATCACGACGTTCCTCAATCGGCTGCTGGCGCTCACCATCGACTTGCAGAACACGCTGTTCGGCGTGTTCGAGGACCTGCTGCGCGCGAAGATCGAAGGGGCGCGGGTCTCAGGGACCTACGACGTCGGCGTCGAGACGCTGACGGCCGAGAGCCTGACGGTGACGAATCGTCAGGTGGTGTATGTCCATCCGACGACTGGCGCCGAAACGCAGGTATTCACTGTCCGCCGTCGGGAGCGAAACCAGCCTCTCGCCTTGGCCGATGCCTTGGACCGAGCCGGCGATCCTCGCGCGATCCTGCTTCTCAATGCGCAGTCGGGCTGGGCGGCGGTGCAGGTGCCGGCGCCCAGCGTCGTGCTGGACGACGGCGAGGTCGAGCGCCGCGTCCGGCTCGTGCGTCCGATGGAGCGGACAGCCCTTTCGGTAGCGGCCCTCGAGCAGTCGCACTGGCAGCGCTCGGATCAAGCTGCCTTTGCCCAGGCCTGGGCACAGGAACTCGCCGAGATACCTCCGTTCACCGAGAGCGAGCTCCATATCGTCACCGGCCTGCTGCTGCCGATCTGGAAGCGCTTGCCGGATGAATCCATGCGGGTCTACCGACTGCAGACCGATGCGGGAGAGCGCGTCATTGGCCGGCTGGTCTCGCCAGCCTGGGTGGCGCAAGCCGTCAGCGCCGATGCCATCAATATGGCTCCGGCAAGCGCCTGGAACGCCGTGCTCGATGGTCGGACCGTCCTCGAGCTGCGGGACGGGCTTAGCGTGCGTCGCTCCAAGGTGATGGGCCTGTTCCGTGTGGAACTCTGCGGCTTCACCGATGGCATGGTCGATCGCCTGAAGACGATGGGGCTGATCTCCGAGATCATCGCCTGGAAGCTCCGTCTCTTCGTGCCGACCGGCGCCGCCGGCCCTGAAATCCTGACGGCCTTGATGGACCGCTATCCGATCGTGCGCATCGCCGATCGAGCCGCGGCGTGAGGGGGCGGCCGTGTCATCGCCTGCCGCGGACCTGGCTCGCCGCCTCGCGCGCAATGCCGAGGCGGTATGTCGTCACTATCTCTCCAACGGCCGTCGCGAGGGCCGCTACTGGTTGGTCGGCGATGTCGCCAACACCCAGGGCCGCAGCCTGTTCGTCCGTTTGAGCGGTCCGGATCACGGCAAGGGTGCTGCTGGAAAGTGGGCGGACGCCGCCTCGGGGCAGCATGGCGATCTTCTGGACCTGATCGGCCTCAATCGCGGGTTGGATCGCCTGCGCGATATCCTCGATGAGGCACGCGCGTTCCTGGCCTTGCCGCCGGCCCCGCTCCCACCGCTGCAGGGTCGGCTGCCGGCGCCGCGAGGTTCGCCCGAATCTGCGCGGCGTCTCTATGCCATGTCTCGGCCGATAGGCGGCACTGTGGCGCAGGCTTATCTGCACGGCCGCAGAATTACGACCGTACCTCACGGCGATCCGCTACGCTTCCAGCCGTGCTGCTACTACCGGCCCGACGAGGACAGCCCGACCGAGACCTGGCCGGCCCTGATCGCCGCCGTCACCGATCTGGGCGGCACGATCACCGGCGCACACCGTACCTGGCTCGATCCGTCGGGCCACGACAAGGCGCCGATCGCTTCCCCGCGACGGGCCATGGGCCATCTTCGCGGGCACGGTGTCCGCTTCGGCGTGGCCCACGACGTGATGGTCGCCGGGGAAGGGATCGAGACCATGCTGTCGCTTCGCATGATCCTGCCGACTCTGCCGATGGTCGCCGCGCTCTCGGCCAATCATCTCGCCGCCTTGCTGCTTCCACCGACCCTGCGCCGTCTATATGTCGCTCGCGATACCGACCCGGCCGGTGACGCCGCGACGGCCAGCCTGTGCACCCGCGCGGAGGCCGCCGGGATCGAGCCGTTCGTCCTGTCGCCCTGCTTCGACGACTTCAATGACGATCTCCGCCACCTGGGCATTGAAGGGCTCCGGGCATCAGCGCGCCGGCAACTCGCCCCGCCGGACGTGGTGCGTTTCCTGGCTTTGGCCCGTGAGGGGATGAGCACGGGCACGTGAATCTCTTCGTGATTGGTCGCTCTGCTGACCTTCGGATCGGACCGGAGCGCGCCCCGGCCTTCTAGAGGGGCGATCGAACGGCAGGCAGCCCGGTCCCGCAACGGCGGTCCTTCAGCTTTCTTCCCCTGCCGGCTGCGCCGGCATTCCTCGCGAGGCAAGAAAGCCTCGGCCCGCCGTCCTCCGCTGCGCTCCGGCCGCAAGCGGTGCGAGCCCGGGCCGCCTGCCGTCTGTCGACGCCCACGAAGGCCGCGATGGGCGCGGCCGATCCGACAAAGGACAGCATCATGGCGACCACCGACGATCCCGATTTCGAGCCCGTGCACGCGTCATCTCCGACCGATCACGTCCTCGCAGAGCTGCAGCTGCATGGCCACCGTCCCTTCGAGGACGAGCCGGATCCCCGCCCGCTGCCGGAAGGCAACATCATAGCCGGCGCGGTCGTCGACATCTTCGATGCGCTGGTCTCGACCCTCACCGACACCCGTCTCGAGCCCGATCTCGAGGACCTGCTGTGGTCGACCGTCAACCTGTTTCATCGCGCCGTCGAACGAATCGAACGCGAGCTCGACGGCAATGAGCAGGCGCAGCGGCGCAGTCAGAAGGAGCAGAACGGCTCCGAAATCCGCTCTGTCGAACTGGAGCGTCTCGTCGCCGAGGGCCTGACCTTGATCGAGCGCCGCAATGCACTGGAGCTGTTCCGCGATCAGGCCGCCGAACGCTTCGAGGTCCATACCGGTTCGACCTGGCGGCCACGCACCGGCTCGATGGTCAACCACCGGGCTCTCACCGCCGCCATGATCGACAGCCGCGAGTTCCTGGCCGCTCGTCGCCGCGCCGAGACCGAGCTGCTGGTGCCGGCCGGTCCCAAGATTGCCTTCACGGGCGGTGCCGACTTCAACGACCACCCGCTCATCTGGAGCACGCTCGACAAGGTCCGCGGCAAGCATCCCGACATGGTGCTGCTGCACGGTGGTTCGCCGACCGGCGCCGAACGCATCGCTGCCCGCTGGGCCGACAGCCGCAAGGTGACGCACGTCCCGTTCAAGCCGGACTGGACCCGTCACGCCAAGGCCGCACCCTTCAAGCGCAACGATCAGATCCTGGAGGTCCTGCCGATCGGCGTCATCGTGTTCCCCGGGTCGGGCATCCAGGAGAACCTGGCTGACAAGGCGCGCAAGCTGGGCATTCCCGTGTGGCGGTTCGGTTCGGGTGGCGCGTGAGCGCCACCTCGTTTCTGCGTCTGCGGCGATAACCGGACCTGGTGAGAGCAAGAGGAAGGCCGGGAGCGGGTGAGCCGCCGGGCCTTCAGAGAGAGCGGGCGGCGGCTCGCCCCTTCCTGCTCTCCGGGACATGATCAATGTCTGCTTCAACTTTGACTTCCGCATCCGCCTCGCGGCGCCACGGTTCCGTAATGCATGGCGCTCTTGCCGTTCTGCCGTCGGGAGAGACGACCGAGCAGGACCTGCTCGCCGGATTGCTGGCTTCAGCGCAAGGGAGCGAACAAGCTTCTGCTCTCTTGCAGCACTTTCCGAGCAGTGGCCATGTCATCGCAGCCGAAGCGGCGCAGCTTCGCGCCTTCGGATTGACGGGCCGTGACATTGCTGCGTTTCGGCTTGTCCGCGAGATCGCGTGCCGCATAGCCAGATCAGAGGTGCGCAGGCGTCCCGTGCTCACCAACTGGCAGGCGCTGATCGCCTACCTGCAGACGGCAATGGCCTGCGAGCAGGTCGAGCAGTTCCGAATCCTGTTTCTCGATACCAAGAACAATCTCATCGCCGACGAGGTGCAGCAGCGAGGCACCGTCAATCACACGCCTGTTTACCCGCGGGAGGTGATCAAACGAGCGTTGATTCTAAACGCCTCCGCTTTGATCGTTGTCCATAATCATCCATCGGGCGATCCAAGGCCGTCGCGGGACGACATCGAGATGACGCGGGAGTTGAAAACAGCTGCCAAGGCTCTCGAGATCGAGCTGCACGATCACGTCGTGATCGGTCATGGCACTCATGCTTCGTTCCGGTCGCTTGGGCTGCTGTAGAATCGCTGTCTCCTACAGCATGCCCGGTCTGAACTGCGAGCGCCGGCTGATGACCTTGCCGGCGATCATGAACACGCCGTCACCGGTGTAATGCAGCGTTTCGGGATGCTCGGGCGAGGCCGCGACGTGCCCCTTCACAACCTCGAAGATGAAGAAGTTGTACTTGGAGATGAGGCTGCCATCCGCCAGCCGGCATTCGAAGCTGGCATGGCATTCGGCGGTCAGCGGGGCGTTGACCTCGTGCGCCTTATGCGGGGTCAGCTTGAACTTCTCGAACTTGTCGATCTCCGCCCCGGATGTGTTGCCGACCCCGACCACCTGATCTGTGAGCGCCGTCGTCGGAAGGTTGATGACGCATTCCTTGCTGCGCCGGATCAGACCGAAGCTATGGTTGCCGCCGGCGATCACGCAGCCGACCAGGGACGGCGTGAACTCCATTACCGTATGCCAGCCCATGGTCATGATGTTGCGCTGGTCGCCATGCGCCGATGTGACCAGCACGATCGGTCCGGGTTCCAGGTAGCGCCGGACCCCGGAGACCGGCAGGTCGATCTTGCGACGGGGGCTCGCCATGTTTCCTCCCTTGGCTGGGAGTGACGTTCCTCGAATTCATCAAGGTCCAGCGTCTCCCATTTGCAACCCAAAGTCTCTCTTCTGCCACGTTCAATCCTGATAAGATCCGCTGGCGCCATGGTGGTGGTGGAAGGCGCGACCGCTCGACCCTGGTCACGGAGACCCACCATGCTTGCTACCGGTATCGTTCTCAGCATCGTCGGGCTCGGCTTCTTCTGCGGGCTGCTGTTCACGCTGGCGATCTATGCGCTTCCCACCTTCGCCGGGCTCGCCGCGGGGTTGGCGGCGTTTCACAGTGGGGCCGGCGTCGTGGGCGCGATCACAGTCGGGTTGCTGGTGGGCGGGGCAATCTTGGCGCTTGGACAGTTCGTTTTCGCGGCCACGCGCACGCCGCTCCGCGCTATTGTCGGTCTGGTCTATGCCGTCCCGGCTGCCATCGCCGGCTATCAGGTGTCGTTTGCCTTGGCGGGCCTCGGCATGCCCGGCAGTGTATGGCAGGCGGCATTCGCCGTGATCGGCGCCATTGTCTCCGGCTGTACGGCTTTCTCGAGACTGGCACTGTTGGCTACGCCGTCGGACGGGCAGGGCACGGTAAGCGCTTGCTCGCGTGCCAATGAGTGGCTGCACGGCCAGGGCCGCGGATGCATTTTCGTCTTCCTCATCGGACAGGTTGGCAAAGATCAGGACGGTGAACGCCCGCCTGGACCCGGCAGGCGATCGCAGCCCTCAGTGACCACTTCGAGGAGGCGCCCCTCTGGCCAGCCGACAAGGTGCAGGTGAGATGCGCTTTCGACGACCGGTTGGGCTGAGACGATGCCGTCGTTTGTCTACGCCATGGCCGCCGTCTCTTCGCCCGGTATGCCGGTCCTCTTGCGCAGGACCTCAGGTTGGCCACGACTTGTCCCGAGGAGCTGTTCGGCGCGCGACCACGGCCTCTCTTTTGGCTGATCTGGCCAGAGGACGGCTGCGCCTCGATCGCCTGAGCCGCAACGGCGGCGGTTCGACTTTCTTCCCCTGGGCTTCGCCCATTCCTCGCGCGGCAAGAAAGTCGCCCCGCCGCCATCCTCCGCTCTGCTCCGGCCCGTGAACGTGTGCGGCGTCGATCGCCTCCGGCCTGCAGATCGCCATCGAGGCCGCGATGGTCGCGGGGCTCGGAACAGCACAGGAGAAGTCACATGGCCAACATCGGTTCCTTCAAGAAGTCCGGCAACGAGTACCAGGGCGAGATCGTCACCTTGAGCGTCCAGGCGAGGGGTGTGCGCATCGTCCCCGAGGCCAACCGGTCCAACGACAACGCTCCGAGCCATCGGGTGTTCGTCGGCCGGGCTGAGATCGGGGCCGCCTGGTCGAAGCGCTCCAACGAGGGCCGCGACTACCTCTCGCTCAAGCTCGACGATCCGAGCTTCAACGCCCCGATCTTCGCCAACCTGTTCGACGACGAGGACGGCGAGGGCTTCAGCCTGATCTGGTCGCGCAGCCGCAAGAAGAACGGCGAGTAAGTCGCCGTCCCCGAGGCCCCGTCCGGTCCGCCGGGCGGGGCTTCTCTTTGCTCGGGCGGCCGTGATCTCTGAAAGCCAGAAGGCTTGGCATGGGATAGCGCCTGTCAGCTATCGATCGTTCTTTCGTTCGTCTTCAAGGACTGAAGGGATTGGGCGCATCCGGCTTCGCCGGACCGGGCTCTATGCGGCCGATTGGGAGGAGGCGGCCGCCCGAAGCCACCCTTCGGCTGAAGCGAGGGAAGGGCGTCTTCGCCTGGCGGTTACGATCCCTTGCGCTCACGACCGTGATTTTTGAGCCGGCTCCGCAAACAGGTCGGCCGGACGCACCTTCAAGGCCTCTGCCAGTTGCCAGATCGTCAGGAGAGTGACGTTCTGCCGCCCTCGCTCGATCGCACTGACGTGAGCCCGGTCCACACCCATCCGGACGGCGACGGCCTCCTGACTGAGGCTCGCTGCCAGTCGATAGGCACGGACGTTGGCGCCGAACACCTTGCGAATGTCCATTCGCAGGATAGGAGGCAATCGCGTATTCTGACGCTACGTACTATAATACGCGGCGCAATCTGATGGCGCGGCAGCGTCTCTATGCTTTTATGCAGATCAGGCTGCGATAGCCTTCATAATTCGCCGGGTGAGCATGGAAGTTGATCGATGTGATGCGCGGCTTGCATCGCCAATGGGCGTTCGGCTGTGACTATGCGGTGGTTAGAGTTCCGACGAATGTTCTTCTCTCGCTGCGATTCCTGAGATGACGACGCTTCCTTTTGACGACTGTCCTCCTGAAAGCGACGTGGTCACGCCGTACGACGAGCGGCACCTCGCGACGTACCTACGCTTGCTGGACGCGGCGGCCGAGGCCGCAGACTGGCGAGAAGTCGTGCGTATTGTCTTCCAGATGGACCCGGAGCTGGAACCCCATCGCGCACGCTTGGTCTACGACACTCATTTGTCCCGGGCTCGGTGGATGACCGAGAAGGGTTTCCGTGATCTCTTGCGCGCATCGCGCAACTGACGGACAGGCCCCCAAGAATGGACGTTTAGATACCCGCCTGGGGGCGTCTTCGCATGACATCGCGCGTTCGGCGTTCGGGCTCTTCAACAACCGTTGGTCGCATGAAAGGCTCAATCCCATCAGCCCTGAGTTCGCGTAACGGAGTCTTTGATGTCCAAGAGACCCGATTGGAGGTCGCCCGACTATGTCGAAGCGTTGAAGGGCCTCGATCGTGCCGGGTTCGCGTGGGAGTTCCTGCGACGCAATCCGGCATACCGAGAGGACTACGACCGGATTGACGATGATCCAGAGGAATCGGCATTGAGCCCCGAGACGGTGGGAGGGAACTGGGGGCTTTCCTTTCGCTTGCGACCCCTCGCTCGACGCGTCGGCCACGCAGGTATCGTGGCGGCCTGAGCTGCTTGCCCATGCCGTGATGCTCGTTCCCGCGCCCAAGAGCTTCAAAGGCGCCTATCGCTTTGAAGCACTGGATGGGCTGTCGCCATCTGCGAATCTGCAGCGCGGCGGTGAGCGGCACTGCATCGTGAACGATGTCGATGGCCCACATTCCTTGTGGCTCGAGGGTGAGGGCCCCGCACTGCCAATGGCGGCGCTCGTGCCTCTGGATGAGACCGTTCTGCTTCGTCTCGCCGGTCTGATGCGCCTCAAGCGCCGCCTCGATCATCACCCGGCAGGCGCGCTACCGTCTGCCTGGCAGATCACGGCGCGTCTTCGCAAACGGCTTCTCGACATGATCCGTGCGTTGGACGGGCACCAGGAGGGGGCAAGCTATCGCCAGGTGGCGATGGCGCTCTATGGCCCGGAAGCGATTGCCCGTTTCCCCTGGAAGACTTCATCCGTTCGGGGCCAGACGATCCGATTGGTCGCCGATGCCGTGGCCATGATGGACGGGGGTTATCGGAAGCTCCTGCGCGCCAGTCGCTAGCCACACTCGGTGCGCACCAAGCTCGGGGTATCGCCAACCTGAAGAGCGAATTCGTCATCCGTCCGGGCCGCGAATCTCCGCCACCGTGACCGTCGTCACGCCGTCGCCTCTCGACGGCTCTCGTCACAACCACGGAGCC
Organism: Reyranella massiliensis 521; assembly: GCA_943369775.1. Taxonomy (GTDB): domain Bacteria; phylum Pseudomonadota; class Alphaproteobacteria; order Reyranellales; family Reyranellaceae; genus Reyranella; species Reyranella massiliensis_C. The sequence goes on along the minus strand of CALROF020000003.1, from coordinate 1,023 downwards.
ATCCGCATGCCCGATCCTGCCACCGGCCTGCCGCCGCGCTTTTTGCGAACGCCGGAAGCCGCACGATTTCTCAGTCTCTCCGGACGTACCCTCGAGAAACACCGGACCTACGGCACAGGCCCAACCTATCGGAAGATCGGCGGTCGAGTCGTGTACGCGGTCGACGATCTGAAAGCCTGGGCCGACCGCGGGGCCAAGACGTCGACCTCCGATCCCGGGACGGGGACCGTGCTGCCGGCAAAGCCGCACATGAACCCGCTCGCCAACGCTCCTCGTGTTCGGCGCTGAACGGAGGCCAGACATGACCTTCAACCACAAGCGCATCAGCGAGCGAGACCAGCTCGACCTGTTCAGGGCGTTGCCCGGCGATCTCGCACCGCGTGACGCCCAGGACCTCATGGCCTACCCGTTCTTCTCACTCGCCAAGTCGAGGCGTGTCCAGCCCATCGACTACCGCACCCGCACGGTCGCCATACGGGTCGAGGCCGTGCCGGATCACGGTATGGCGACCATCTGGGACGCCGATGTGCTGATCTGGGCCGCCTCGCAGATCGTCGAGGCCAGAGACGCCGGCTTGAAGACTTCGCGTCTGATGGCCGCCACTGCTTATGAGATACTGACGTTCGTCGGCCGCGGCACTGGCGCTCGGGACTACGATCGCCTGAAGGCGGCATTCGACCGTCTCCAGTCGACGAGCGTCCAGACTTCCATCCGTCAACCTGCAGAGCGGCGGCGCCATCGCTTCTCCTGGATCAACGAATGGAAAGAGACGGCCGACGTCCACGGTCGCCCCCTCGGCCTCGAGCTCATTCTGCCGGACTGGTTCTATGCCGGCGTTCTGGACGATGCGCTGGTGCTCACGATCGACCGTGCGTATTTCGATCTGACGGGTGGTCTGGAGCGCTGGCTTTATCGCATCGTTCGCAAGCACGGCGGCCGTCAGGCTGACGGGTGGAGCTTCGATTTTTCGCATCTCCACGCCAAGTCCGGCAGCCTCTCACCGCTCAAGCACTTCGCCTACGA
>CALROF020000002.1:0-77192 GCA_943369775.1 Reyranella massiliensis 521 | reverse complement strand
TCGAAACACCGGCAATGACGTTCTGCAGCGCCGTCAGCGACGACAGGAGATTGCGCTTCTGGAACAGGAACCGCACGCGGTTGCGCAGCGTGTCGAGTTCGGTCCCGCCCAGGCCGACGATGTCGGTTCCCAGCAGGCGCAGCTTGCCCTCGGACGGCTTGCGCATCGTACCGAGGATGGTGAGCAAGGTCGTCTTGCCGGAGCCCGACGGCCCCGTGACGATCAACAGCTCGCCCTCGCGGACCTGCATGTTGATGTCGAACAGCACGTCGACCCGCTGCGGCCCCTCGCCGTAGTGGTGGTGAACGTCGACCGCCTCGACGACTGGCGGTCCGAAACCATGGGTGTCCGTCGTCATGGTCACTCGAACAGCATGATGGGATCGACCTTCCACAGGCGGCGGATGGCGAAAAGGCTGGAAACCACAGTCATGATCACGCAGGCGACCAGCGCCACGACCATTTCGCGTAGCCCCATCGTCATGCCGAGATGCATCGCGGCCTCGGTCGCCCCGTAGACGAACCGCCCCAGCGTGAAGGCCACCAGGAAGGCCGGTGTGATGATGGCCGCGCCGATCTGTCCGATCATGAACAGGAAGAACCACCAGTCGTAGCCCAGGCTCTTCAGGATCGCGTATTCCGGCAGATAGAAACGGATGATCTGGTACTGGGCGTAGTAGATGAACACCATGCCGATCATCACGCCCATGATGAAGCCCAGGTCGGTGATGTAGCCGACCGGCGTCTCGCGCGACCAGTAGGTGCGTTCGCGCTTCTCGAAATCTCGGATGGTGATGACTTCGCCACGGCCGGCGAGAGCCTTGTTGATCTCCTCCCGCACGGCATCCGGATCGGCGCCCTTCACCAGCTTGATGCCGATGAAGGCTGGCCGGTCGGACCACCAGGCACCGAAGACTTCGGCCATCGTATCCTCGGACATCAGGATCGCGCCGTCGTTCAGCACGTTGGGCCCGAGGGAGAAGTTGCCGACTACGAAAAGCTGGCGCAGCAAGCCGCGATTGTCGGGCGGCCCCAGAACCTGGAACTCCGGCTTACTGGGCCCCACGGACTCGGCCAGATTGCCGAAGTAAGGCCTCGACTCTCGGTCGTAGAGCATGCGGCGCGCTTCGCGCAGCCGGTAGAGATTCTCACGCAGTCCTGGAACGTCGATGGCCGGCCGCTCGACGTCGATGGCGTACCAGGCGATACGGCGGGGCGTCGTCATTCCGGCATGGGTCATCGACATGACGCCGAACCAGAATGGCATCGTCGTAGCGACCGATGAGTTGGCGGAAACGACGTCCGTCATGGCGGCCGGCACTTCGCCGTGAAGCTGCAGTGACTTGAAGCCATAGGGAACCAGCACGAGGTCCCCCACCACGGAACGGTGAAGACGGATTGCCGAGTCGTAGACTGCACGCTCGATACCGAGCTGGGCAAAGATCACCAGCAGGCTAGCGGTCACACCGGCGAGCGACAGCAGCGTGCTGGTCCGCTGACGCTTGAGCTGCTGGGAGCCCAGCGGCATTGCCGTCGCGGTCCGAGCAGCGGCCTTCAAACGGGCCAGCGAAAACTGCGGCCACCACTGGAACCATTGCCGTCGCCGCGACGACGAAACGGCAGGCAGTGTAACGGCCATTAGAGGAAGGTGACGCGCGTCTCGCGTCCCAGCACCTGCGGCATGCTGGAGGGGTCATCGAGCTGAATCTCGACCTGCACGACACGCGCGTCGGTCGAGGAGCCGCCATCTGGCTCGATACGCTGCATACGCTTCACCGTGGGAGCCACGCGCGAAATCGTTCCCTTGTAGACAGTCGGGCTGCCGCGGAACGTGACCTCCACCTTGCCGCCGGGCGATATCCGCCCGACCTGAAGCTCGTCGACGTCAGCCAATACGCGGAGCTGCGAGAGGTCCACGATCTTGGCGATGCCGCTCGTGGAGACACGCTCGCCCTGCCGCGTGTAGATCTGGATCACGACGCCGTCGAGCGGCGAACGGACCAGGGCCTGCTCGCGGGTATTGCGGGCGTTGGAAAGCCTCGTCTCGGTAATGGAGATCTCGGTGTCGATCTGGGCCAGGTCGCTCTGCAGCGTTTCCTTCTGGACGCGCAGCTTCGCCTGCTCGCGCTCGAGGTTCTGCTGGGAGATGGACAGCTCAAGCTGCTTCTGGTCCGGCGGCTTGCCGGAGCGCTGCATCTCGAGGTTCTTGAGCTTCAGCTCCTCGGCCGTGGATTTCACGACGACTTCCTGCATCGCGATTTCGGCGGTCCGGAAGCCGCTGATCATGGCTTCACGCTGCTGCTTGGTCTTGGCGAGTTCAGCCTCGGTCGTCCGGACCGCAATATCGGCCTTGGGATAGTTCGAAAGGACGGCGATGACCTCGTCCTTCTTCACCTTCTGGCCGTCGGCGATCTTGAGCTCGATCAGCACGCCGCCACCCTGCGGGTCGCCGGCAATAATCGCCGTACCCGACGGAGCATCCGTGTAACCACGCGAGATCAGCGGCGGGGCCTGCCGCGCCGCATCCTGGGCGCTGCTGGTCTGCCGGCTGGGAGTCGCCCAGAGAAGAATGGCGCCGACGACGAGCAACGCCGCCAATCCCGCCGCACCCCATGTAAATTTTCTTGCCTGCGCCATACGGAATTATACCAAAAATCGGCTGGGATTGCTGCCCCTAGATCAGAACGCCGTCGTCGGGATCACCGTGCCCCTCGCGACACCCACAATCGAGAACGTGCGATAGATCGAGGTCAGGATCTTGTCGTACTCGTAAAGCGGTGCGTTCGTGACGTAGATGACATCGCGCGACTGAATTGGGAACTGTTGCGCGAGAAAAATAGATACTGGCTGGTAGAGATCCAGTCGAAAAACGCGAGCCCGGGCTGTGGGATCCTTCTGCAAATCCCCCATTCTGAACACATAAACGCCAGTTTTGTTTGCTCGCTGGTCAGCCAAACCACCGACCGTGCCCAGCGCTTCGAGCAGGCTGGTATTCTGTTTTGACAGCTCGACGTTACCCGACTTCATGACGGCGCCGAGCACAGTGTAGACGCGTGAATTGGGGCGCACGACGATCTCGTCGTTCTTCTGGAGCGCTATGTCGCGGCCAGCCAGCAGGTCCGAGTACTGCGTCTGCAGGATCACCTGCCCCTGTCGGCGCACCACAACCTCAACCTGGTTGGACGGGCTCGTGGCGAAACCAGGCTGCGAGCTGCCGCCAACGGGGCCGCCCGCACGGCTGATGGCCTCGCCAAGGGTCCGCACGCCATCGAGCATCGAGATACGGCCCGGCTGCTTGACGTCACCCGAAACCATCACGGTGTGGGTGCGGTCGGCGACGAATTCGACGATCACCTGCGGATCTTGCGCCTTGCCGGAAGCGGCAACTTGCTGGGCGATCTTCTTCTCGATCTGACTGAGATCCATCCCGGCGACGCCGACGGTGCCGACGAAGGGCACGCTGATGGTGCCGTCGTCTGTCACCCTCTGGACGCCGAAGTCGGCGCCGGGTCGCTGGATCGTCGGGAAGATGCTGCCTTCATAGGGCTCAAAAATGCGCACTTTGAGCACATCGCCCGGCGCCACCGAAATGCGCCCACCCGCCGAGGTATTATTCACCGACGAAGGGACATCGACGACCGGCAGGCGATTGTAGCTGGCGATCGTGGTCGGCGTGAGGTCGATCACATCGAACGGCAGCGCCTCCGTGCTGGTGGCAGCGGCGCCTCCCATCCACGGCCCATCGCCCGGGATCGCCGTACAAGCTGAAACACCGATGCCCAAGCCGAGGACAATGGCGATAGGGCGCGCAGTCGCGCGCAACCAACTCCAAACTGTCAAATCCCTGTCTCCGTCCGAGACGGTCGCCGCGTTGATCGCCAGCGCCGCGTCCCATCGCATGGTCCTGCCTCAGCAGGGGCAGTAATTAACCCGTGGCGCCACGCCGGTGCAAGCGCTCCGCGGGATCACCCACAGGTCCGCGTTTCAACCGGAGGGCGGCATCGGCAGTGCTCTCGGCAACGTCGAACAGCTCCGAAAAGCCGCTGACGAGCAGACAATCGGCCGCCGGCCCCGAGAAGCGACACAGTACTACCCGCGCCCCTACTTCCGCCGCACGGTGGAGCACCGTTGCAAGAGTTCGCACTCCCGCTGCGCTCATGTAGGTAACGTCGCTACCGTCGACGATGATGCGTGCATTCGGTCGCACCTCGGCCAACAACAGCGTCTGCACCGACGCTGCCGTCACCGAATCAACGTGCGTCGGCAGCATGACCGTCGATATCGATTTGTCGATGTTCAGGTCTTTCATACGGATGTCCTCGAAGCACTTTTCCCGCGGCTGCGCCACTCACCGCCAAGATCAGTACCGCGCCAGGGAATACGGCGGCCACCGATCGCACACAGAGCCAATACCGGCGCTAGGGCTTCGCGAACCAAAGCCGCACCGGCAGCCGACCAGCCAAAAGAAAGACGACGCCCCGCCATGAACCACTTTTCCCCGGCAAGCCAGGCCAACAGGTGGGCAATCAATGCGGCGGCAACTAGACCCGGTGCAACGCCGCTTGCCAGCAATGCAGCGGCCCCGACCAGCCCGGTAACCGTGCAGCTGATCGCCGGCTCCCAAAGGACGAGAGGCCAGACAGGCAGGCGCAGGCGGGTGCGGGCCCAACGGACCTGGCGGCGCCAGACGGCCGACCACGGCCGGACGCCCAGCGGCAAGCGCGGCATGACTTCGCCGAGCTGTGTGGACAGTCCCAGCTCCCGGACCGAGCGCACGACGGAGTAGTCGTCGGCGATCCACCGATTGAAACCACGCCAGTTGCCGATGCGCTGGAGCGTGTCGTTCGCCAGCAAGGTGACGCCTCCTGACGCAACGGGTATCCCGAGCCGGTCCGCGGCGAGCAGGAAGCGCGCCTGATGGCCGTCGATATAGGCACGCTCGATTTCAGCCGCGAAGGTCTCCGGCGCCTCGGCAGCCTTCAGCGCCAGCACAAGGCCGACCTTGCCCGAGAGCGGCGCGGCCGCGTGGCAGAGCTCGGCGGCATCAATAAGGATGCCGGCGTCGCAGAGCGCCACAACCTCGCGGCGAGCAGCTTCGAGCCCCTTGCGGACATTGTTCATCTTGGGATTGAAGGTATCGCCGTTGCCGACCAGGATCGGCGCGTCAGGCCAGAGCGCTTTGGTCGGCGCTACCGCGCCATCGTCGGCGTTCGCCACACAAATCAGGACTTCCGCGCCCGCCTGGGCGAGGCGCTGAAGCGACTGCACGTAGGCTACGGAGGCATCCTCCGCTCCCGCCATCGGCGCCACGATGCTGAAATCCGCCGCCTTGTGATGCACGGCGGCAACCTGCCTAGGGCTGCGCGCGAGAGCGGCACTCGCCCAATGCACGGCCGTGCCGACCGACCACCAGCCCACTCCGAGCCACGCCAGGGCGCCTGGCTCCATGGCGCATTACTCGCCTGCCGCTACGGGCTTGGCTTCGGCCTTACCCGCCGTGAAGCGGTTGACGTCGTCCTTCTCCACCAGCAATGCGCGGTGATAGTTGCGGATCACGTCGTTGGGGTCGCCCTGCTCGCGGATGCGCCCCTCCTCGATCCAGATCGCCCGGGTGCACAGACGGCGCACTTCCGCCATCGAATGCGAGACGAAGAGCAGCGTGCCGGTCTTGCGGAAGTTGTCGATCCAGTCGAGGCACTTGCGCTGGAAGGCGGCATCGCCGACCGACAGCGCCTCGTCGACGACCAGGATCTCGGCCTCGACATGCGCGCAGATCGAGAAGGCAAGGCGCGTACGCATGCCCATCGAGTAGTGCTTCACCGGCTGGTCCATGTAGTCGCCGATCCCGGCGAACTCGGCGATCGAGTCGAACTTGCGCAGCACTTCGGAACGCTTCAGTCCCAGCACTGCGCCGCCGATCAGGACGTTCTCGCGGCCCGACAGCTCCATGTCGAACGTCGAGCCCAGCGCCAGGACCGGTGCGATACGGCCGGTCACCCGGAGTTCGCCATGGCTCGGCAAGGTCATGCCGCAGATCACCTGCAGCAGGGTGGACTTGCCGCAGCCGTTGCGACCGAGGATGCCGATGCTCTCGCCCTTCTTCACCTCGAGGCTGATGTCGCGCAGCACCCAGAACGGCTTGAAGTAGGCTTTCCACCAGCCGAACAGGACCTGTTTCAGCCAGTCGTTGCGATGGGCATAGAGCTGGAAGGCCTTGCCGAGGTTTTTCGCCTCGACGACGACCTCAGAGGACGTCGACGATGACATTCCGATACCTGTCGAAGAACCAGTAGCCGAAATAGAAGCTGAACAGCGAAATAAACAATGTCCAGCCGTAGAGGATCATGTTGGGCAATCTGCCCCCCAGCACCAAGTCGCGCAGAATTTCGACAAAGCAAACCAGCGCATTGCCATACATCCAAAAATCGTAGGGCGCCGGCACCATCGACGGCAGATAGAAAATCGGCGTCGCAAACATGAAAAGAGGCACGATCGTGATCATCAGATAGCCGGCATCGCGCGTGAATGCTCCGAGAGCCGCCAGGAACCATGACATGCCGATCAAGAACGCGATGAACGGGATGAAAATGAACGGCAGCAACAGCACCGTCACGGGCAGCTCGCCAATCACCGCCAATTGGAACAGCAGCATCACCCCCAAGGAGATCAGCGTATAGGCCGTGGCGCGCAGCGTCGAGATCACCGCCAGCATGTCGCTGGGAAAGATCGTCTGCTTGATGAAATGGGTGTACTCGTGCAGCAGCATCGGTGCACGAAATGCCATCTCTGAGAAGAAATTGAAGATGATGAGGCCGCCGAAGATGAATAGGGCGTAACCGGCCTGGCTCTTGGCCAGATTTTCGGGCAGCGGCAGAGTCAGGGCCGTGCTGAACACCAAGGAATAGACGGCGATCATCAGCAGGGGGGCAATGATCGCCCAGATCCATCCGGCGATCGACCCCTTGAAGCGCTCGCGAACCTCGCGCCGCAGGATGGCGGCGATCAGGTCGCGATGCTGCAACATGCGGACGAACGGCTTCACGATGAAGCTGAAGAGGCGCTCGATCGGACCGAGGTTCTCGACCACGATCTGCTTGCCGTTGACGACTTTCACCGACGGCATGAGCCGCGCTTCTCCTTCTTGGGTCCAGTGGTGAGCCCGGTAGGGATCGAACCTACGACCACCTGATTAAAAGTCAGATGCTCTACCGCTGAGCTACGGGCTCGTCCCGGTTCCGCGCCGCGGGCCGCAGTCCCGCGCGGCGCCCGTATAAGGTGTGCAGGCGTTCCGGTCAACGCAGCCCCTTGGGATGGCAAGAATGCCAATTTAGGGGCTCGCAGGCCGGAAATTACTCCTTGGCGAACTTCTTCTGCAGACGCTCGAATACCCGCTTGGAAACGAACTGCGACGTGTCGCCGCCCAGTCGGGCAATGTCCTTCACCAGCGACGACGCGATGAACTGGTGCCGGTCCGAGGCCATGAGGAAGATCGTCTCGATCGCAGGCTCCATGCGGGCGTTCATGTTGGCCATCTGAATTTCGTACTCGAAATCCGAAACTGCCCGCAGCCCGCGGATGATCACCGACGCATTCACCTTGCGTGCGAAGTGTATCAGCAGGCCCTCGAACGGAACGATCTCGATCCGATCCCGGTCGGCTTGGGGAAAATCGGAGATGTCGTCCTTGATGATGTCGATACGTTCCTCGAGCGAGAACATCGGGCCCTTGCTGATGCTCATCGCCGGGCCAATCACCAACTTGTCCACGAGGCGCAGCGAACGACGCACGACTTCCATGTGCCCGCTCGTGATGGGATCGAACGTGCCCGGATAGACACCGGTGCGTTCTACGGCCATGTCTTCCCCCCACTCCGCAACGAATTGTTCGCTGACTGCGACGGCAAAGTCTTAGCGACACGACCGGTCCTTATCCACCGTTTGTTTCGGAACTGGGCGTTTCGGAATCAGGCATTTCGGAGCTCGCGTCACCGTTGCCGTTTCCAGCATCGTCCTCGCCGATGCGCACTGCAGAAACGACGCGCTCGCCTTCGCTCACGTTGACGATGCGGACACCGCGCGTGCCTCGACCCGCGATGCGAATCCCGTCGACCGGGCAGCGGATCAGCGTGCCGCCATCGGTGACAAGCATGATCTGGTCGTTGTCGAGCACGGGGAAAGCCGCGACGACCTCGCCACCCTTGCCCAGGTTCATCAACTCCACGCCCTTGCCGCCGCGGCCGGTCACTCGATACTCGTAGGCCGAGGTGCGCTTGCCGAAGCCCGACGACGCGACCGTGAGGACGAATTCCTCCTTGCCCTGCAGTTCGGCGAACCGCTCGGGCGTGAGCGTCGTCGCCGGGGCAGCGGCTTCCTCGGCCGTCGCCGCAACCTCCTCTTCGACTGCCTCGGCAGCGTTCTCCGCCTGCCGCAGCGCGCGCGACTGACGGAGATAAGCGTCGCGATCCTCGGTCGGGATACCCTTGCCGTTGTCGACCAGCGACATGGAGATCACCTCGTCGCCGTCGGCCAGGGCGATGCCGCGTACACCGGTCGAGGCGCGGCTTTGGAAAACGCGCACGGTCGAGACCGGGAAGCGCATGGCGCGACCCTGGCGCGTGGCCAGCAGCACGTCCTGCTCTTCGCTGCAGACGCCTACGCCAATCAGGCGATCTCCGGCATCGTCGCCTTCGAACTTCATGGCGATCTTGCCACTTTGATTGACACTGACAAAATCACTCAGTTCGTTGCGCCGCACACCGCCGCGGGCCGTGGCGAACAGGACGTGCAGGGTTGCCCAGCTCGCCTCGTCCTCCGGCATCGGCATCACGGCACTGATCGTCTCGCCCTCGTTCAGCGGCAGCAGGTTCACGAACGCCTTGCCGCGGGCCTGCGGGGCACCGAGGGGCAGCCGCCAGACCTTGAGCTTGTAGACGATGCCCCGGCTGGAGAAGAACAATACCGGCGTGTGCGTATTGGCAACGAACAGGCTCGAGACGAAATCGTCCTCACGCGTGGCCATGCCCGAACGGCCTTTGCCGCCGCGGCGCTGGGCACGATAGGCAGAAACCGGAACACGCTTGACGTAGCCGCCGTGCGTCACCGTCACGACCATGTCTTCGCGCTGGATCAGGTCTTCGATGTCCTGCTCGAACTCGTTGTCGAGGATCTCCGTCCGGCGCGGCGTCGCGAACTGTTCCTTGATCTTGAGCAGCTCCTCGCGCATCAGCGCAAAAAGCTTGTCGCGGTCACCCAGCAACTCGAGGTACCCCTCGATGAGCTTGGCCACTTCGGTCAGTTCCTCGGCAATCTTGTCACGTTCAAGACCGGTCAAGCGTTGCAGGCGCAACTCAAGAATGGCGCGCGCCTGCGCCTCGGACAGACGGTAGGTACCTTCGGACGAAACTTCGCGCCCGGGTTCGGCGATCAGGGCGATCAGAGGCGCCACATCGTGGGCCGGCCAGTCCCTGGCCATCAAGCGTTCACGCGCCACCACCGGATCTGGTGAGCGGCGGATCATCTCGATCACCTCGTCGATGTTGGCGACGGCGATGGCGAGACCGACCAACACGTGGGCACGGTCGCGGGCGTGGTTGAGTTCGTATTTGGTCCGCCGCGTGATGACCTCGGCGCGGAAGCGGATGAACGCCTCCAGCAGCTCCTTGAGGCTCATCAGCTTCGGCCGGCCACCATCGAGCGCCAGAGCGTTGACGCCAAACGTCGTCTGCAGCGGCGTGTAGCGGTAGAGCTGGTTCAGCACGACATCCGCCATGGCGTCGCGCTTCAGCTCGATCACCATGCGCACGCCGTCGCGGTCGCTCTCGTCGCGGATCTCGGAGATGCCCTCGACCTTCTTGTCGCGCACCACCTCGGCGATGCGTTCGTGCAGACGGGCCTTGTTCTCCTGATAGGGGATTTCGGACACGATGATCATCTCGCGTCCGCCACGTCCCTCCTCGATCCTGGTGCGCGCTCGCATGACAATGGAGCCACGGCCAAGCTCATAAGCGGCGCGGATGCCGTTGCGACCGAGGATGGTGGCGCCGGTCGGAAAGTCCGGACCCGGCACATATTCCATCACCTGCTGCACGGTCAGCTCGGGCGTGTCGATCAGCGCGCAGCAGGCGTCGATCAGTTCACCGAGATTGTGCGGCGGGATATTGGTCGCCATGCCGACGGCGATACCGCCCGCGCCGTTGGCGAGCAGGTTCGGGAAGGCCGCCGGCAGGACCGTCGGCTCCAGCGTCGTCTCGTCGTAGTTGGCCTGGAACTCGACCGTGTCCTTGTCGATATCGGCCAGCAGCGCTTCGGCCGCACGCGCCAGGCGCGCCTCCGTATAACGCATCGCCGCCGGCGGATCGGCATCCATCGAGCCAAAATTGCCCTGCCCCGAGATCAGCGGCAGGCGCATGGAGAAATCCTGCGCCATGCGCACCATGGCGTCGTAGATCGCGCTGTCGCCGTGCGGGTGATATTTACCCATCACTTCGCCGACGATACGCGCCGACTTGCGGAAGGCATGCGTCGAGTCGAAGCCGCTTTCCTTCATCGCGTACAGGATGCGGCGCTGCACCGGCTTCAGGCCGTCGCGCGCGTCGGGAAGCGCACGCGCCACGATCACGCTCATGGCGTAATCGAGGTAAGAGCGGCGCATCTCCTCTTCGATCGTGATCGGAGCGATATCGTGCGGAGGGGGCTGAGGCGGGGGCGCGTCAGAAGGCGGCGGCGCCGGTGGCAGAGTCGTATCGTCGCTCACGAAAAACCTGGTTTTTATCTCTATTGGTGGCCCTTCCGGAGACTCCGACGGGGCGATTTCGCACACTAGCAAAACGGCCCCTGAAGACCAACTAAAATCGACTCCCGAACATCTCTTTAACTAATTGATTTTATTGATTAAATTATGCGCACAAACACCCCACGGAAAGGCCCGGATTTGAGCCCTCAAACGCCCCCTCGCCGGCCTTCGGTCGCCATATTCGATTTCGGTGGCGTTCTCATCGACTGGAACCCCCGTCACCTCTATCGGCAGCTCATTCCTGATCCAGCCGAAATGGAGGATTTCCTCACCAACGTGACCACGAGGGCGTGGCACGAAAAACAGGACCATGGCGGAGATCCGGCGGCGGCGACGCGGGCGTTGCAGGCCCTCTACCCCGGCAAGAAAGAGCTGATTGCTGCCTTTTACGGCCGGTTCGACGAGATGTGCACGCAGGCCTTCACGCCGATGGCCGACCTGGTCGACCGACTGCACGGTGCCGGCACGCCGCTCTACATTCTCTCGAACGCGCCGAACCTGCTCGATCCCTGGCTGCGCGGACCGGCCCGCATGAGGCACCCCTTCATGGGCCATTTCCGCGACTACGTCGTCTCGGGCCTGGTTGGCGTCTCCAAGCCCGATGCAGCGATCTACGAGCTGGTCTGCCGCACCGGCAGCTTCCAGCCGGAGGACGCCGTGTTCATCGACGACGTGATCGCCAACGTCGAAGGCGCCTGCGCCATCGGCATGAACGCCGTCCACCATCGGTCGGCAGAAGGCACCGTCGCCGAACTGCGCGCGATGGGCCTGCCTGCGTGAAGGCGCCGGCAGCCCTCGCCGACCTGCCGCGGCCGCTTTATTTCTTCGATGGTCACTGCGTGCTGTGCAGCCGCTTCGTAGCGTTTTGCCTGAAACACGATCCGCAGGGCCGGCTCAAGTTCGCCAGTTCGCAATCCGCTACGGGAACGCGCGTCGTCGAAGTGCTCGGCCTGCCCGAGAACACCCTAGATCGTACGATCCTGATGCTCGACGGCGATGCGATCTACGCTCGGTCTACTGCGGTACTGCGTGCCCTGCGCTACCTCGAAGGCCCAATCCGCTGGCTCAAGCCGTTGCTCCTGCTGCCGGCCTTCCTACGCGACCCGCTCTACGACCTCGTCGCGCGCAACCGCATTCGCTGGTTCGGCCGTTTGGATGCCTGCCTCGTGCCGTCGCCACAGACACGTAGCCGGTTCATCGACCTGTGAGAAAGCCTCGATAGCGCACCAGCCGCCCGATCCACGGCAGGCCGATCTCGACATCGAAACAAAAGCGGCCCTCCCTCTCTTCTTCGCTGGCTTTGATACGAGGCCAGAGGAACCGGGGCATCGCCAGGCCAGCGAGGCGCATGCCGGACATGAGAAGCTCCAGGCGTCCATCGGTAACGACAACGCGTAGGTCGAACGCAAACGGCCCGAACTGTTCGACGAGTTCGCCCGCCGGCCGGCGTACGCCAATATACTGGCAAGACCGCATCGTGCGGTCGCCGACCCGCCTCAGCCACGTCTCGCGTCCATTGCGGACGATGAATTCGACCTCGATCGGCGCCTCTTCGACTGCCGGAGGCAGGCCGAACAACCGCGCAATCGCGCGACCGGCCAAAGTCATTGGACCATCGACCGAGCAGCGCCCGGCCCAGCTTGAAGGGATACCGTCGTGCAGCTCCTGTCCCGCCGCAGACATGCGCTCGTAGGAAGCACCCAATAGTCGCCGATAGAGCGACGGTCGAAGTGCCTGCCCCTCTTCGCCCCAGCCTGCCGCGATGCGTAGATTTGCGCGCTGCCATTCCTGCTCAATCTCAGCGAGCGACAGGAGATCGAGGCACGCCGTTGCGCCACGATGATTGATTTCGCCCCGCGCCAGCTTGCGGATCAGCGCCGCAGCCGGCGTTGCCGGCACAAAGGGACCATCTCCGCTTTCTGCAAGCAGCGACCATGTGCGTTGCTCGTCGCCGCCGGTGAGATCGATGCGCAGCCCGCCTTTATCGGTGCCGAAGCCCCGCAAGCAATCGGCGATCCACGCCAGCGCCCCAGCGGCGGGCCTCAGCGTAGCGACCAGGCCCATTCGAACCGGCAAGGCGAGTAGCCACAGGCCGAGGTGAAGCACCGAGAGTTCCAGACCAGCGCCGGCATAGGTCTCTCCGATGCCGTAGCGCCGGGCGAACAGTGCAGGTTCCGGAAGATCACAGGCTGCGGCCCAACGACGGCCGAGCCCAGGCACGGCGATCCGTCGCAAATCACCCCACATGCGGCGTCGAGGTTGGTCGGGGATGGGTTTGCCGGCACCGGAGAGGATGGCTTCGACGACCGCCCGGCCACGCGGCGCGTCGTTGCCGGGAACGATGGCGAACGACACACGATTGATTTTCATGCCGCCGCTTTTAGCTGCCACCACCACTGCCCCGGTGAGAGCAGGCGCGGTGCTGGCACCAGCGACCACCAGAACACCGGCATCACGCGCGGCCGTATCCAATCGGTCAATCCCACAGACGAAGGCACGGTCGTCAGCGAGATCGAGATAGTGGACGCGATGCCGGATACAGGCTTCGGCAACCGAGTAGTCTTGCCCCTGAAACGGGCCAGCGACATGGACCAGCGCATCGAAACGACCCGTCGCCAGCGCACCATCAAGATCGCGGCGCCAATCCAAGATCAGGGCAGTCGTGCCTAACTCGGCCGCAAGAGCATCGAGCTTGGCGCGATCACGGGCGGCAACAGTGAGTGCAATCGCCGGCTCGTCGGCCAGCAGGCGACAGAGGCGGCTCCCGAAGACCCCCGTGCCCCCCAGAACGAGGACACGGAATTGCGTCGCAGTGCCGGGACGCTCGATAACCTAGGCTTTCAGCTTAAAAAGCTGCACCGCGTTCGTTTCGCAGATCCGTTGACGCTCTTCGTCGGTCAAGACCGTCTCTTTGATGAAGTGTACGGCTTCATCATCGTCTTCGTAGGGATAGTCCGCCGCGAACAGGACGCGCTCGCTCCCAAGCACGTCGAGGCAGAGCCGCAACGTCGGCAGGGACGTGACGCCGGCTGTCGTAACGTAGAAGTTTTCGCGGAAATACTCGCTGGGCTTCCTGGCCAGCGCCGGGGTGGCGCCGAGCTTCACCTGCATCCCATAGCGATTGTCGATGCGCTGCAGATAATAAGGAATGCCCTCGCCCATATGGCCTAGCACGATCTTGAGCTTGGGAAACCGATCGAAGGTGCCCGACGCGATCAACCGCATGGCATGCAGGCCGGTCTCGGCGGAGAAGCCCCACATGGCGAAGTAGAGCCCATAATCGAGGAACG
Organism: Reyranella massiliensis 521; assembly: GCA_943369775.1. Classification (GTDB taxonomy): domain Bacteria; phylum Pseudomonadota; class Alphaproteobacteria; order Reyranellales; family Reyranellaceae; genus Reyranella; species Reyranella massiliensis_C. Next base: position 63,112 of record CALROF020000002.1, on the reverse strand, counting down.
GCGCGACCATCGGCGTCGAGGGCTCGCGCGGATGCAGATAGATCGGCGTGTCGAGCGCTTCGGCCGCTTCGAGGATCGGCCGATATTTGGGGAGATCGAGATACTCACCCTTGGTGTGCGAGTTGACGATGACGCCCCGCATGCCGAGCTGTCTCGCGCCCCGCTCGATCTCCTTGGCCGCCACGGCAGGATCTTGCGGTGCAATGGCCGTCAGGCCGGCCAGCCGTGTCGGATAGGCTTTGACGGCCGCCGCCAGCAGGTCATTCGACTGCGCCGCCAACCGGATCGCCGAGGCGGCGTCGAGGACCTGCACACCCGGCGAGGTCAGCGACAGCACCTGCATGTCGACGCCGACCTTGTCCATGTGAGCGATTCGGCCCGCGCCGATATCGAGAAGCTTCTCGAACAAGGGTCCACCGGCGGGGCTCAAGAGAGCGCCCGCCATCTTCGCGAACCCAGGTTCGACGTCGTCTCGCTTCAGGCACTCTTTCCAGGCAGCAAGAATCTCAGGCGTGATGAACGCCTCTTCCACGGCAATGCGACGCATGTGATGTCCTTAGAACGGAATGTCGTCGTCGAGTTCCGGCTTGCTGCCGCGGGACGCCGGACGGCCACCACCGCCGCTGCCACCACCGCCACCGCCGGACATGCCGCCGCCTCCGAAATCGTCGTCTGGTCCGCCGCCGGGGCCACCGCCCTCGCCGCCGCTACGGCCATCGAGCATGGTGAGAGCGCCGCCGAAGCGCGGGATCACGACCTCGGTCGTGTAGCGCTCCTGTCCGCTCTGGTCGGTCCACTTGCGCGTGGAGAGCTGCCCCTCGACATAGACCTTCGAACCCTTGCGCACGAACTTCTGCGCAACCTCGGCCAGCTTCTCGTTGAAGATCACGACACGGTGCCACTCGGTGCGCTCCTTGCGCTCGCCACTCTGGCGATCCCGCCACGTATCCGACGTGGCCACCGACATGTTCACCATGGAACGGCCATCCTGCATGGACCTCACTTCGGGGTCGCGGCCGAGATTACCGACCAGGATGACTTTATTGACGCTGCCCGCCATGGGGGCCTCCTTCGCCTTCCCGGCGCCGCGGGGCGCGGCACCTACCTCATGGCGGCGAACCTAGCTCCGGCAGCCTGTGGGCAGCCACCAAATTAGGGGGGGTGTGTAGCCTGTAGGCCGCAAACGCCGTGAGCTTCACTCATGCCAGCCCTCCGACAATTCATTGGTTTTCGCAGCAAACCCTCCCCTATCTTGCCGCGTCATGAGTAAATCCTTTCACGTTCCCCAGGTTTCGACCGGCCAGGCCTACGCCATGCTGGGCGGCGCCGCGCTGATGATGACCCTGGCCATGGGCATCCGTCAGAATCTCGGCCTGTTCCAGGCGCCCGCCTCCAAAGAGCTGGGGATCGCTATCTCCGACTTCGCACTGGCGATTTCCGTTCAGCAAGTCGCCTGGGGGCTGAGCCAGCCAATTGCCGGCGTTTTCGCCGACAAGTACGGCACGCGCTGGGTCGCGCTCCTGGGCAGCGCCATGTTCATCCTGGGCATCTGGCTCACGGCCACCGCGCAGGGAGCCCTGCCAATCGTTCTGGGCGCCGGCGTGCTGATCGGCATTGCATTGGCCTGCACCACCTCGGGCATTACCGCCAACATCGCGGCGCGTGTCGTCGAACCCGGCCGGCGTACCCTTGCCTTCGGCATTGTCTCGGCCGCCGGCTCCGTCGGCACCATGGTCACGGCACCGATCGCGGCCTATCTGCTGACTTCCGATGGCTGGCGGGCCGCCTCGTGGTCGTTCGTGATCCTGGCCATCGCTATGCTGCCGGCCGCGTGGATCGGCAGCCGTGCCGACAAGCTGCCGAACACCCTTTCGAATGATCGGGACCTCACGCTGATGGGCGCGCTCGACGAGGCGCGACGGCATACGGGGTATGTCGTAATGGCGATCGCCTTCTTCGTCTGCGGCCTGCAGCTCGTCTTCCTCACCACCCACCTGCCGACCTACCTCGCCCAGTGCGGCATGGATGCAAGTTACAGTGCCCTGGCGCTGATGCTGATCGGCGGCTTCAACATCCTGAGTTCCTGGCTATTCGGCTGGCTGGGCGACAAGTATCCCAAGCGGCTGCTGCTGGGCGCGATCTACCTGCTGCGCTCCCTGGCCCTTCTTCTTTTCTTCATGTACCCGCCGACGCCGCTCTCCGTGGTGCTGTTTGGCGCGGCCATGGGCACCCTCTGGCTGGGGGTTATTCCGCTGGTCAACGGGCTGGTGGTGCAGATATTCGGCCTGCGTTTCCTGTCGACCCTGACCGGCATCGCTTTCCTCAGCCACCAAGCGGGCTCTTTTCTTGGTGCCTGGGGCGGCGGCTATCTCTTTGATCTGATGGGTTCCTACGATCTGGCCTGGAAAATCGGCGTCCTGATCGGCCTGATCGCTGGCACCATGCAGCTCCTGATGAACGACCGGCCGACCGACCGGGTGCTAGCAGCGCAAGCATCCGCCGCCTGAATTTGCGACTTGTGGAGGACTGGCGCGGCTGGGGGTGAATCGCCATATGCGATGGCCCCGCGCATCGCCTATTCTCCCGGTCCACATGGCTAAGTCACGTTTACCCGCCGCCGAGCCGCACCGCTACATCTCGATCCGCGGTGCGCGCGAACACAACCTCAAGAACGTCGACCTCGATCTGCCGCGCGACCGGCTGGTGGTGATCACCGGCCTGTCGGGCTCGGGCAAATCCTCGCTCGCCTTCGACACGGTCTATGCCGAGGGCCAGCGGCGCTACGTCGAGAGCCTGTCCGCTTACGCACGTCAGTTCCTCGAGCTGATGCAGAAGCCCGACGTCGATTCGATCGAGGGCCTGTCGCCGGCGATCTCGATCGAGCAGAAGACGACTTCGCGCAATCCGCGCTCGACGGTCGGCACCGTCACCGAGATCTACGACTACCTGCGTTTGCTGTTCGCGCGCGTCGGGGTCCCCTACTCGCCGGCAACCGGTCTGCCGATCGAAAGCCAGACCGTGTCGCAGATGGTCGATCGCGTGAAGACGATGCCCGACGGCACGCGTCTCTACCTGATGGCGCCCATCGTGCGCGGGCGTAAGGGAGAGTATCGCAAGGAACTGCAGGAGCTGCAGAAGAAGGGGTTCCAGAGGGTCAAGATCGACGGCAAGCTCTACGAGATCACCGAAGCGCCGACGCTCGACAAGAAATTCAAGCACGACATCGACGTCGTCGTTGACCGCCTCGTCGTGAAACCGGACCTCGGCAACCGTCTCGCCGATTCGATCGAGACGGCGCTCAATCTGGCCGAAGGCCTGGCCGTCGCGGAGAATGCCGACAACGGCGAGCGCACGGTTTTCTCCGCGCGCTTCGCCTGCCCTGTCTCGGGCTTCACCATCGAGGAGATCGAGCCCCGCCTCTTCTCCTTCAATGCGCCGCAGGGCGCCTGCCCGTCCTGCGATGGGCTCGGCGTGAAGATGTTCTTCGATCCCGAGATGGTGGTGCCGGACGACCGGCTGTCATTGTCCGAAGGCGCCATCGCGCCCTGGGCCGACAGCTCGGGCCAGTATTACATGCAGACGCTCGAGAGCATCGCCAAGCATTTCAAGGTCAAGATGTCGGTGCCCTGGCGCGACCTGCCCAAGAAGGTGCGCGACACGATCCTGCAAGGCAGCGGTGGCGAGTCCATCGCCATGCGCTACGACGATGGCATTCGTCAGTATCAGACCACCAAGCCGTTCGAAGGCGTGATCCCCAACCTGGATCGCCGCTGGAAGGAAACCGACTCTTCCTGGGTGCGCGAGGAACTGGAGCGCTTCCAGCACGAGAGCAAGTGCGAAGCCTGTGGCGGCGCCCGCCTCAAGCCCGAGGCGCTGGCGGTCAAGATCGCCGGCCTCAACATCAGCCAGACGACCGAATTCTCGATTGGCGATGCGGTGAAGTGGTTCCTCGAACTGTCGCCCAAGCTGACACCCAAGCAGCGCGAGATCGCCGAACGCATCCTGAAGGAGATCAACGAGCGGCTAGGCTTTCTCGACAATGTCGGCCTGTCCTACCTGACGCTGAACCGTACCTCCGGCACGCTGTCGGGCGGCGAGAGCCAGCGCATCCGGCTGGCGTCGCAGATCGGCTCCGGCCTGACCGGCGTGCTCTACGTGCTCGACGAACCATCGATCGGCTTGCACCAGCGCGACAACGACCGGCTCCTGAAGACGCTGACCCGCCTGCGCGACCTCGGCAACACCGTGCTGGTCGTAGAGCATGACGAAGACGCGATCCGCGCCGCCGACCATCTCGTGGACATGGGGCCTGGCGCCGGTGCGCATGGCGGCAAGGTCATCGCCGAGGGCACGCCCGAGGAGGTGATGCAGAACAGCGCGAGCCTCACCGGGCAATATCTCTCGGGCTTCCGGCAAATCCCCGTTCCCAAGGTGCGGCGCGAGCCGCCACCGAAGAACGGGCGCTGGCTGACGGTGAAGGGCGCCAAGGAGAACAATCTCCAGAACGTGACGGCCAGCATTCCGCTCGGCACTTTCACCTGCGTCACCGGCGTATCGGGCAGCGGCAAGAGCACTTTGATCGTCGAGACGCTCTACAAGGCGCTGGCCAAGCGTCTGAACGGCGCACGCGAGCATCCAGGCGTGCATACCGGTCTCGACGGCGTCGCCCAGCTCGACAAGATCGTCGACATCGACCAGTCGCCGATCGGCCGCACGCCACGCTCCAACCCCGCGACCTACACCGGAGCCTTCTCGCCGATCCGCGACTGGTTCTCCCAACTGCCGGAGTCGACCGAGCGCGGCTACAAGCCGGGGCGTTTCTCGTTCAACGTCAAGGGTGGCCGCTGCGAGGCCTGCCAGGGCGATGGCGTCATCAAGATCGAGATGCACTTCCTGCCCGACGTCTACGTCCAGTGCGACGTCTGCAAAGGCAAGCGCTACAATCGCGAGACTCTGGAGATCGTGTTCCGCGGCAAGTCGATCGCCGACGTACTGGACATGACGGTCGATGAGGGCTGCGAGTTCTTCAAGGCCGTGCCGGTGATCCGTGACAAGCTGCTGACCTTGCAGCAGGTTGGCTTGGGCTACATCCATATCGGCCAGCAGGCGACGACGCTCTCGGGTGGCGAGGCCCAGAGGGTCAAGCTCGCCAAGGAACTGTCGCGCCGGGCCACGGGTCGCACGCTTTACATCCTCGACGAGCCGACGACCGGCCTACATTTCGAGGACGTGCGAAAGCTCCTTGAGGTGCTCCATCGGTTGGTCGAGACCGGCAACACCGTGCTGGTGATCGAGCACAATCTCGAAGTCATCAAGACGGCGGACTGGATTCTCGACATGGGCCCTGACGGTGGTTCCGGCGGCGGCCGTCTGGTCGCCGAGGGCCCGCCCGAAGAGGTCGTGAAGGTCGCCGAGAGCTACACGGGCCAATATCTCGCCCGCCTCCTGCCGCGCAGTTCGGCGGCGAAGAAGCGAGCCTAGCTGGGAGTACGTCGCTCCCAGCGGATTGCCCCAAGATCGTAGCCGAACTGGCGTTCGACGACTTCAGGGGTCGCATCGGACGCATCGGCCTTGCGTGCAGCCACGCGCTGCTGAGCGACGTCCTTCGGCACATCGAGCCAGATGCCCTGGAATGGCACCCCCAGCTTGGCGGCCAGGGCTTCCGCCGCCACCCGCTCGGGCTCGCGGGCAAAGACGGCGTCCAGCACGACGCTATGGCCGGCCCGCAGCACCCGCTCCGCTCGTGCCATGAAAGCGGCATAGACCTTGGCGGAAGCCTCGGGCGTATAGCTGCCCGTAGGCATGCGCTCCTCCAGAGCGACACCGGCCTGTCGCTTACGCTCGACGTCGCTGCGAACCACGACCGCGCCCGGCGAACGACCGATGTCCGGGGCAAGCTTCAGCGCCAGAGTGGTCTTGCCGCTGCCGGAGAGTCCGCCGACCGCCAGCAGCCGCGGCGGTGCGGGCTGCAGGAAATCCAGCGCAGCCTTCTGATAGGCCCGCGCCGGTGCGTTGTCGGCACCGCTTACGGCCGTGACCGCCGAATCGACATAGGCGCGGATCGCGGCGCGGCGCGCGAGGAACATCGGCAGGAGCGCCAGCGCCTCCTCGTGCGAAGCCTCCGGCAGCTCGCCGATGCGCCACAGCCATTCGTTCAGCAGCCGATTGGCCAGTGCTCCAAGCCCTTGCCGTGCCAGGTCCATCAGCGCAAAGGCGAGATCGTAGAGCACGTCGATGTTGGCGATCTTGTCGGAGAACTCGATGGCGTCGAACGGTACAGGCTCGCCTTGCAGCATCACGATGTTGCGCAGGTGCAGATCGCCATGGCAGCGGCGCACGGCACCAGCCGCGACCCGGCGAGCCACGAGTTCCACAAAGGGCTCGAGCGAACGCGGCATCGCCTCGGCCAGGGCTTCGCTGGTTGGCGGATCGAGCCGTTCGCCCGCCTCGCGCATCTGGCGCACATCCGCCGCAACGGAATGACGGTAATCGTCGGGAGCGCAAAATCCCGTCGAGATCGGTGACAATCCGTCATGGAAGCGGGCGATGCGAGCGCCGAGCGACGCCATGAGAGCCGGCGTGAGTGCTCCCCGCGTCGCCATGCGGTCGAGCATCCCCTCTTCGTCGAAGCGGCGCATGACGACCAGCCAGTCGACGGCGTCCTCGCATTCCTCGCCGATCTCGCCGAGCGTCAGCTGCCCGTTACGGCGGAACACCGGCATGACGCCCAGATAAATCTCCGGCGCCAGTCGCCGGTTGACGTCGATCTCGGCACCGCACATGGCGGCCCGTCGCGGCGCCGTCGAGAAATCCATGTAGGGAAACTTCACCGCGCGCTTCATCTTGTAGGCGCGCTCGCGCCCGAGAAAGACCACGGCTCCGTGGGTATCGATGCGCCGCTCGGGCTTCAGTTGCCTTTCGAGAAAGGCCACGGTCTCGGATTGATCCTCGACGACGAAGGCGGGTCTGCCGGTCATGATGCGGGTGCTGGATCCACGTGAAGGATGATCTCGGCGCCGGGAAAGGCCTTGGCAATCTCGCCCTGCACCTGCCGACCGATATCGTGACCGACGAGCAGGGACAGGTTTCGATCGACCTCGATATGAAGCTGGATGAACCGTGTGAGCCCGCCGGAGCGCGTACGCAGCTCGTGGACATTCTTCACGCCGGGATTCTGCCGGGCAATCTGCTCGACCCGTCGGCGATCTTCCTCGGGCAGTTCGCGGTCCATAAGTATGTCGAGCGAGTTACGACCGACATTCCACGATCCGTGCATCAGGTAGAGCGCCACCAGGCCCGCGATGCCGCTGTCGATCAGCGGCTGGTCGAAGAACCCCGAAATGAAGAGGCCGACACCTGTCACCAGAGTGGCCACGAGGTCGGTGCCGTAGTGCGCCATGTCGGCGCCGATGGCGACCGAGCCGGTGCGACGCACGACGTGGCGCTGGAAGAAGACGAGGCAGATCGTGAGAACCAGCGCCAGCGCGCTGATCATCAGGCCGACACCCTCTTCCCGCACCTGTTTCGGCGCGTTGAGCCGCTCGGCGACCGCGAACAGCAGGGCGCAGCCCGACGCGGCGATGAAGCCGGCCTGTACCAGTCCGGCCAGCGCCTCGGCCTTGCCATGGCCAAACCGATGGTCGGCATCGGCTGGAATGAGCGCCTGCCGGACGGCGAAGAAGGTGATCAGTGATCCCACCAGGTCGAGCGAGGTGTCGACCAGCGACGACAGCATGCTCACCGAATCCGTGACCAGCCAAGCGACGGCCTTCGCCCCGACGAGGGTCAAGGCCACCGACGTGGAGGCGACGGTGGCCAGCCGCATCAGCCGCTGGGGTTCCATCGCCATCGTTGTGTCAGGGATAAAGCGTACGCGTGGTCCAGGGCTCGGCCGCCGAACCGCGCCGGTATTCGAGGCGATCGTGCAGGCGGAAGGCGCCATCCTGCCAGAATTCGATCAGGGTCGGCTGCAGGCGGAATCCCGACCAGTGTGGCGGCCGCGGCACCTTGCCGACCACATGCCGGGCCGTAACCTCGGCAACCCGCTTTTCGAGCGCAAAACGGCTTTCCAGCGGCCGCGACTGTTCCGACGCCCAGGCGCCGATCTGGCTGCCCCGCGCACGGGAGGCGAAATATTCATCGGCCTCTTCCGCTGTCGTCTGACTGATCGGCCCTTCCAGCCGGACCTGACGGCGCGCAGATTTCCAGTGAAACAGAAGCGCAGCCTTGGCGTGGGCCAGCAACTGCGTGCCTTTTCGGCTTTCATAGTTGGTGTAGAAGACAAAGCCGTCGGCGTCATAGTCCTTTAGCAGGACCATCCGGACAGACGGTGTCCCGTCGGGACCCACCGTGGCCAGCGCCATGGCGGAGGGGTCGTTGGGCTCGCTCTTCTCGGCCTCGGCATACCAAGTGCCGAAAAGCTCCAGCGGGTCGGTCGTTTGCCGGATCATGACCACAATATGAGGGGGTTGGAAGCCTTCCACCACCGGCATCTTGTCCCAATAGCCATCCCCCGCTAAGAACAAGGGATGACCGCTGCTGCACAACTGATGGCCGGCAAAAAAGGCCTCGTCATGGGCGTTGCCAACGAACGCTCGATTGCCTGGGGTATTGCCAAGGCCTGCCACGACGCTGGCGCCAAGGTAGCCTTTACCTTCCAGGGGGAGGCCCTTGAGAAGCGGGTCCGGCCTTTGGCCAGTTCCATCGGCAGCGAGATCATCCTGCCGTGCGATGTGACCAACCCGGCCAGCATCGACGCCACCTTTGCCGAGATCCAGCAGAAGTGGGGCGACCTCGACTTCCTGGTCCATGCCATCGCCTTCTCGAACAAGGACGAGTTGCGCGGCCGCTATCTCGACACGACGGCGGACAACTTCGCGCTCACCATGAACGTGAGCGTTTATTCCTTCACGGCGGTTGCCCAGCGGGCAGTCCCGCTGATGAAGAACGGCGGCAGCCTGCTGACGCTCACCTACTACGGCGCCGAGCGGGTCATCCCCCACTACAACGTCATGGGCGTTGCCAAGGCTGCCCTGGAAGCCAGCGTCCGCTATCTCGCCTCCGATCTCGGCGAGCAGAAGATCCGCGTCAACGCGATCTCCGCCGGCCCGATCAAGACGCTCGCTTTCGCCGGCATCAACGACGGTCGCTACATTCTCAAGTGGAACGAACTCAATTCGCCGCTGAAGCGCAACGTCTCGACGGAGGAAGTTGGCAACGCCGGCCTCTATCTCCTGTCCGATCTCGGCACCGGCGTGACCGGTGAAGTGATGCACGTCGATGCCGGCTACCACGTCGTCGGCATGATCAATACCTCGTCCGCGAAGCAGATCGCCGAATTGCTCGGCAACTTCGAAGGCGACTAGAGCGAGGAGCCGGCACCATGGCCGGCAGCAGTTTCGGTACCCTTTTCCGGTTTACGAGCTGGGGCGAAAGCCACGGGCCGGCGATCGGCTGCGTTGTCGACGGCACGCCGCCGCGTATCCCCCTCGCCGAAGCCGATATCCAGGTCTGGATGGACAAGCGCCGGCCGGGCCAGTCGCGCTTCGTCACGCAGCGCCAGGAACCCGATACGGTCAAGATCCTGTCCGGCGTGTTCGAAGGCGCCACCACCGGGACGCCGATCGCGCTGCACATAGAGAACGTGGACCAGCGCAGCCGCGACTATGGGGAGATCAAGGACCAGTTCCGCCCCTCCCACGGCGACTACACCTACTGGAAGAAGTATGGCGCGCGCGATTATCGGGGTGGCGGCCGCCAGTCGGCGCGCGAGACCGCCGTCCGCGTCGCCGCCGGTGCGATCGCCCGCAAGATCCTGGGAGATGGCGTCAGCATCCGCGGCGCCGTGATCCAGATCGGCACGCAGAAAATCGACCGGGCCAATTGGGAATGGGACGCGACGGGGGACAATCCCTTCTGGTGCCCCGACCGTCAGGCCGCCCAAGGCTGGGAAGGCTATCTCGACGACGTGCGCAAGCGCGGCAGCTCCTGCGGCGCCGTCATCGAAGTCGTCGCCTCCGGCACCCCCATCGGACTGGGCGATCCGGTCTACGACAAGCTCGACGCCGATCTCGCCAAGGCGCTGATGAGCATCAACGCCGTCAAGGGCGTGGAGATTGGCGATGGTTTCGCCACGGCCGCCATGAGCGGCGAGGAGAATGCCGACGAGATGCGCATGAAGGATGGCGAGCCCTCCTTCCTCAGCAATCACGCCGGCGGCATCCTGGCAGGCATCTCGACCGGGCAGGACATCGTTTGTCGGCTCGCCATAAAGCCTACCAGTTCGATTCTGACGCCCGTCCGCAGCGTCGACCGTAACGGTAACGACATCGAACTGCGCACCAAAGGCCGGCACGACCCCTGCGTCGGTATCCGCGCCGTGCCGGTGGCCGAGGCGATGATGGCCTGCGTGCTGGCCGATCACCTGATGCGCCACCGCGCCCAATGCGGCTGATCGCGGGCGGCTGACCGTTGGGGCAGTCCAAGCTCGAAGCCCGCTACGGCGTGCTGCACAATGCCGGTATGGCAGGCGTGTCGATCTTCATGATTGGTGCTGCCATCGTCCACTTTGCATCGGGCTCCGCCAACGCGCCAACGCTCTCGCTCAACGACCCGCGTTTCGTTCTTTTCTCGGTGTTGGCGCTGGCGCTTGCCTACTACATCTTCCTCGGAATCCGTCACACTCGCGACCGCACACCTCAGATTGTCATCGACCACGAGGGATTGATCCTGGGTTTCGGCCGTAACAAGCGCATCCCCTGGCAAGATATCCAATGGGTCCGCCTCCGCCGGCTGGCGTTGCGCCCGCAACTCCAGATCGGTATCGCCCCTGAAGCTTTTATTGCAGCGGATTTGCGGCTCTCCCTGCTCAATCTCGACGACAGCCTGCGTCCGATCCGTGGCATGCCGACAGCAGTACTGGTGCGCGACAACGGGCTCGACACCAAAGCCGCGGCCATGCTTGACGCGGTGAGGCGCTTCCGGCCGAATCTGGTGCAGTCCTAGAAAATACAGCGGAGTTCTCGCATGCGGCGGTACATCGTCGGCCTCCTCGCGACCGTGGGCACGCTCACCCTGCTCGCGATTGCAGGCGGCATCGCCTTCGTCGCATCGAGTCCCTTCTCGGCCAAGCCGCTACCCCAGCAAATGGTGCTGTCGCTTGATCTGAGGTCGTTGCCGCCGGAGACGACCTCCAGCGATATCCTGAGCGGCGGCCTGTTCCGCAACTCGCGCGATATCGTCGAGACAGTGCAACTCCTCTGGCAGGCAGCAGACGACCCGAGAGTCACCGGCCTCTATGTCGAAATCGGCGACGAGCATGCGGGCCTCGCGCGCGTGCAGGAGCTGCGGCAGGCGATCGCCCATTTCCGCGGCAAGGGAAAGTTCGCCATCGGCTTCGCCGAGTCTCTGGGCAGCGGCGGCAGCCATTTCGCCGACTATTATCTCGCCGCCTCTCTGGAGCAGATCTGGCTGCAGCCGAGCGGCGGCTTCGGTGTCGCCGGTATCGCCGTCGAGACGCCCTTCCTCAAAGGTGGCCTCGACAAGCTCGGCGTAAAGGTCGAAGGCGGCAAGCGCTACGAATACAAGAGTGCGCCCGACAGCTTCCTCGAGACCGGCTACACCCGTCCGGCCCGCGAGAATCTCCAGCAACTTCTCGACAGTCTGTTCGGCCAGTTCGTCACCGACGTGGCGCGCGACCGCCGCATCGAGCCTGCCGAGCTGCGCCGCCTGATCGACACGGCGCCACTCGAACCCGAACAAGCGCGGCGCGACGGCCTGGTCGACAAGATCGGCTATCGCACCGATGCCCTCGACGAGGTCCATAAACGTGCCGGCGGCAAGCGGGATCTTGTGACGCTCTCTGAATATGTCGGCGACGAAACGCGGCCCAAGCCACAAGGCGAAGTCATCGCTCTGGTCCGCGCCAGTGGCGCCATCATGTCCGGGCCCTCCGGCGACAACCCGCTCCAGGAAGAGACTTCGGCCAATTCGGAGGACGTGGTCGATGCACTCGACGAAGCCTCCAAGGCAAAGGATGTGCGCGCCATTGTCCTGCGCATCGACTCGCCCGGTGGCACCTACCCTGCCGCCGACGCTATCGCGGACGCCGTGGGCCGCGCGCGGGCAGCGGGAAAGCCGGTCATCGTATCGATGAGCGACGTCGCAGCCTCCGGCGGCTATCTCGCGGCCGTCAGGGCCGATGTCATTGTGGCGCAACCTACGACCATCACCGCCTCGATCGGCGTCTTCAGCATCTGGCCGATGGCGCACGAGCTGCTGGCCTCGCTGGGTGTCAATGTCGAGCGCGTCTCCGTCGGTACCAACGCGGGCATGTACTCGACCTTTCAGCCGCCGAGCCCGGCGCAACGGCGGGCTGTCGCTCGCGAACTCGACACCATCTACTCGGAGTTCACCCGCATCGTCGCCGACGCGCGAAAGCTGAACGCCGAGCGGATGGACGCCGCCGCCCGCGGCCGTGTCTTCAGCGGCGTCGACGCCAAGAAAGCTGGCCTGGTCGACGAGTTGGGCGGACTGCAACTCGCTCTCAATATCGCGCGGGCCAAGGCTGGCCTCGACGAGACGAAGAAGGTCGAGATCAGGCGCTACCCGGACGAGACCGACCGCTGGCAGCGCATGTTCGAACGCCTGTTCAAGCTGGCCAGCACCGATGCCGGCTCGACCGTCCGCCTGCCGCGCGAAGTGCGCGACGCCCTCGCGCAGTTCGGCATCACGGCGCGACCGGGCAACGTCCGGCTGCCGCCTCTGCCACCGCTCTGGCGCTAGAGCCGCCAGCGACACCACGATAGTGCGAACGCCGGAGTGTTTTCTCCGATGGCGTTTCGTTGCCTATCCCTCATACACGCGCACGCCGTGTTATCGTGTGCGCGTTAACGCTGCATAAGGAACTCCATGTCGAATATTCCGGATGACATCTTCACCGAGCCCGAGGACGTCTCGCCCGACACGTTGGCCAATCTGGGACCGTTGCGTCGCCTGGCCGGCGTCTGGCAGTCCGACAAGGGCGTCGATGTCAGCCCCAAGGCGGACGGTCCGGAACGGCGGGTGTACCGCGAGCACATCCGGATGGAGCCCTGCGATCCGCAGGCCAATGGCCCCCAGCTCCTCTACGGGCTGCGCTACCACATCCACATCAACACGCCGGAAGAGGCCATCACCTTCCACGATCAGGTCGGTTACTGGCTGTGGGAACCAGCCACCGGGATGATCATGCAGACCATCGCCATTCCGCGCGGTCAGGTGGTTCTGGCGGGTGGCAAGGCGGCTCCGGGCGACAAGCACATTTCAGTGGAAGCACGGCGCGGCGACACCCGCTTCGGCATTTGCTCGACCACCTTCCTGGAAGAGGCGTTCCGCACCGACTACTACCGCATCGACATCACCTTCAACGATGACGATAGCTGGACCTATGTGACACGCACCGATCTGGCGGTCCGAGGTAAAGAGCCGGCCTTCAACCACCACGACACGAACACCTTGCGGCGCGTCGGACCGGCCGTGTCAAACCCGCTCGTCGGGCTGCTGCAGGACGCCAAGGCGAGCTAGAGCCGCACGCTCCCCAGCGTTTCCAGCCCGTCGGCCATACGGCGCAGCAGCGCCAGCTCCTCGACGCGGCCGTGCATGGGCAGGTGCTGACGTTCGACGATGCGTGCGACCTGTTCGGCATCGGCCGCGCGCTCGAAGAGGCCGAGAGTCATGTGCGGCTCGAAGGGCTCGCCGCCCTCCATTGGATTGAACGTCTCGTGGAGGTCGGTGAGTTCGGCAGCGCCGTCCGCCAGCGTGGCGTAGAGCCACGCGGCGCGCGACGGCGGCGGCAGATCGTGCCGGGCGAGACGCTCGAGAACGAACCAGAATGGCCGTCGCGCGATGGTCTCCAACGTGGCGCGCAGTGCCGCTTCACGATCGAGCGGCACACCGAACACCAAGGTAAAATGCGGGCCGATCAGATCGGCCTCGCGTGGATGGTACTGCGCCCGCAAGCGGCGCAGCACGGTATCGTCGGCCTCGCCGAGGGTCGGCATGGCCACGACATAGAGCATCAGCTGTAGCTCTTGGCCATACCCAGCGCCGGATCCATCGCTGCGCCATAGGGCGGGAACGGGTAGCGCAGGCCGTTCTTGCCGAGTTGGATCATGCCTTCGACGGCACGCAGGAACTCGTCCGGCGGGCAGGCCATAAGGAGCTCGTCGTCGGCCACACCGCCATAGCGACGCTCGGCGAAGCACGGCAACGACAGCGACGTTTGCCGGGTGGCAAGCGCGCGGCCCCACGAGTCGGCGCAGGCGCTCTCACCGGTCACGGTGAAATCGTAGCGGCGATAGCGGTGATACTGCAGGCCGTTGATGAAGTAGATCATCTGGCCCGGCGATCCGTAGAACAGGCAGATGTCCGGCGGATCGAGCCGGCCGGAGCGTAGCGGCGCCACGACCAGGCCATTGTAGGTGCCATGCGGTACCCGCGGCATCTGCGCCTGATGTGCCGCCGACGCCTCCTTGTTGCCGAACCACACGCCATTCATGTGATCGCCCGACAGGAACCCCTCGCCCGGATGGTTGAGGCCGACCACGCCACCGCAGTTGCCGCCCCGCGTATTGTCGACGGTGATGCCGAGCGTAAAGCCATACCAGCGCGCCTGCGTCACCATCTGGCACATGGTGAACTTGAAGCCTTCGGTCGGCTTGCGCAGGCCCTTGATCTTGTCCATTTCGGCCGGGTCCTCGAACAGCCGCATGCCGATCGGCTGCGTGCGGATGCGCAGGAGGTCGATCAGCTTGGTGCTGGCCTCGGTCAGCATCGCACCGGTGATCTTCTCCGGCGGCGACCACGGCGCAGTCTTGTAGCCCGGCGGCAGGGTCTGGACGTTCATCTACTCCTCCATCCTTCAGTCTTCTCAGCGATACTGGTCGCAATCGGGGCCGGCTGCCTAGGGGACTTATCGACCGCCGTTCACCTGTTGAACGCCGGAGGTCCGCCAGCTTTCAAGCCGCGCTGCATCTCGCGCCCCAGATTTTGCGCCGCGGCACGCAGCGCCGACAGGCATTCCCGCGCGATCGCCTCCGGTGTCGACATCTTCGGCAGGAAAACCACGTTGAGGCAGGCCATTGCCCGGCCGCCGATGAGCACGGGGACTGCAATCGCGCCCACGCCGGGCGCAATCGTGGCATCGCGAACGCCGTAACCACGCTCCTGGGTTCGCTCGATTTCCGCCTCGACCGTGGCACGTTCCGCCGGATCGGCAAGCTGCCTCAAAATCCGCTCGCGCTCATCGGCATCGCACCATGCGAGATAGGCCGAGCCTGAGGCCGAACGGAAGATCGACGAGGTCATTCCGTCGTAGCGCGTGTTGATGTTGAGGCCCGAGCTGTCGCGGTTCGATGTCAGCACGATCATATTCTCGGCGCTGCGCACCATCAGGTCCGACGGCCACCGGATCCGACGCATCAGTCGCCGCAAGCGCGGCTGGGCGATTGCCGTCAGCCAGGCATTGTAGTCGAAGCCCGCGGAGAGCGCCGTGACCCGCGGCGAGGCGCCGTAGCGCGCGCTGCCCGGCACCCGCGCGACATAGCCCGCCCCTTCCAGCGTCTCGAGCAGACGGATCGCCGTTGCCCGCGGCAGCTTTGCTTCCTCCGCAAGTTCGGCGACCGAGCGGGCCTGACCACGATTGACGGCTGCCAGGAGATCGAGGCCGCGCAGGACGGCGCGCACGGGCTCGAAGGTGGGGTGGCTGGCTGACCGGCGTGTGTTCACCAGGTGAACATTAGAGCAATCCAGCGGCTAGGCAATCAACACGCGCTGCGGAGAATGCCGGAACGCGCCCCGGCGGCGGGCAAGTGAGGAAACGATGCGCCTGAAGTTCATAAGCATTCTCGCGGCTCTGGCTGCGATCCAGATCGCCTCGCCCGCGGCGGCGCAGCAGGCCTATCCCAGCAAACCGATCCGCCTCATGGTCGCCTACGCTCCCGGCGGCTCGGCCGACATCATGGCGCGACTGCTCTCCGAACCGCTCGGCCGCACGCTGGGCACGACCGTGATCGTCGAGAACAAGCCAGGCGGCGCCGGCATCGTCGGCACCGAAGCCTGCGCAAGGGCACCCGCCGACGGCTATACGATCTGCTTCGGCTCGACCACGACGCACTCCATCCTGCCCTTCCTGCATGGCGGCAAGCTGCCGTTCGATCCGCTGAAGGACTTCACGGCGCTGACTCTCGTCGGCACGCAGCCGAACGTCATCGCGGTCAATCCCAAGATCCCCGCCAACACGATGCCTGAGCTCATCGCCTGGGCAAAAGCCAACCCCGGCGCAGGCTACGCCACCGCCGGCATCGGCACGTCGAACCACCTGATCGGCGCCTACATGAACAAGGAGCTGGGCCTCGACATTTCTCACGTGCCCTATCGCAGTGGCGGGCTGGCCACTGGTGCCGCCGTTGCAGGCGAAGTGCCGATCGTGATCGACCAGATCTCGACCGTGTTGCCTTTCTTGACCAGCGGCAAGCTCAAGGCGATCGCCGTCACGAGCCCCAAGCGCTCGCAGCTCTTGCCGGAAATCCCCTCGATCACCGAGAGCGTGCTGCCGACGATCAAGTTCGATTCGTACCAGGCCCTGTTCGCCCCCGCCGGCCTGCCGCCTGAACTCGTGCACAAGCTGAACGACGCGATTCGCAAAGCCCTGTCCGATCCGGAAATCCGCAAGCGTCACCTCGAACTCGGCATCGAGTTGGTCCTGAACTCGTCCGAAGACTTCACGGCCTGGCTCCGCGAGACCTCGCCGCGTTGGCAGGAGCTGGTCACCCTTTCCGGCGCCAAGGTGGAGTAGCTGAAATGATCCGCGTTGCGTCCGATATTGGAGGCACTTTCACAGACCTCGCGCTGGAGCGCGACGGGCGCATCTTCAGCACCAAGGTCCCCACCACACTGTCGGAGCCCGACCAGGCGGTGATGGCTGGGCTGGAACAGCTGCTTCGCGAGACCGACACTGCCCCGTCCGAAATCGGCCTGTTCATCCACGGCACGACGCTCGCAACTAACGCGGTGATCGAACGCAAGGGTGCCCGCACAGTGTTCGTCGGGACAGAAGGCCTCACCGATTCACTCGAGATTGGCCTGGAGAACCGCTTCGACCAGTACAATCTCAACATCGAGAAACCGCGCCCGCTGGTGCCGCGACCACTCCGCTTCGGCCTCAAGGAACGCATCGCCGTCGATAGCTCCGTCGTCGAGGCACTGGATGACGCCGGCCTAGTGCGGCTGGAAGCCTTCGTGCGCGCGCAGAAAGCCGAAAGCGTCGCGGTGTGCCTGCTACACGCCTATCTCAACGACACGCACGAGCGCCGCGTCGGCGAGCACTTGCGCCGCGCCCTGCCCGGCCTCTCGGTGTCGCTGTCGAGCGAAGTGTCGCCCATCGCCGGAGAGTACGAGCGCGGCACCACCGTCTGCGCCAACGCCTATGTCCAGCCCTTGATGACCCGCTACCTCGAACGCCTGCAGGCGCGGCTCACCGCGATGGGTGTCGGTGCTCCGATGCTGGTGATGATGTCGGAGGGCGGGCTGACCTCGGTCGAGACAGCCTGTCGCTTTCCGGTACGGCTGATCGAGAGCGGCCCGGCCGGCGGTGCACTTCTCGCCGCCTCGATCGGCCGCCGGCTCGGCATCGACCGCCTTTTCTCTTTCGACATGGGCGGCACGACCGCCAAGATCTGCCTGATCGACGATGGCGTGCCCGAGTTCGAGACCTCTTTCGAGGTCGATCGCTCCTACCGGTTCCGCAAGGGCAGCGGCCTGCCATTGCGCATCCCCGTGGTCGATCTGGTCGAGATCGGCGCCGGCGGCGGCTCCATCGCCCGGATCGATACGCTGGGCAGCATCCGGATCGGCCCGGACAGCGCAGGTAGCGAGCCCGGCCCGGCTTGCTTCGGCAAGGGTGGCACCCTGCCGACCGTGACCGACGCCGACCTGGTCGTGGGCAAGATCGATCCCACACGCTTTGCCGGCGGCGCCATGGCGCTCGACAAGCGTGCCGCAGCAGCCGCAATCAAATCTAGCATCGGCACACCTCTTGGCCTCGGCGGTGTCGCGGCAGCCGCCGCCATCGGCGAGATGGTCGACGAGAACATGGCCAATGCCGCGCACATCCATGCCACCGAGAAGGGCAAGGATATCGCTGGCTACACGATGGTTGCCTTCGGTGGCGCAGCCCCCCTGCACGCGCTGCGCGTTGCCGAAAAGCTCGGGATCGAGCGAGTGATCATCCCCCCCAACGCCGGCGTCGGCTCGGCAATCGGCTTCCTGGTCTCGCCGGTTTCCTACACGACGCGCCGCACGCACTACATGCGGCTGGCCGATCTCGATCCGGCCACCGTGCGCCATACCCTCGAAGAAATGCGCGCCGATGCTGAAGCTCAGGTGCGCTCTGCCGCAGCTCACGGCGAGCTGACCGAGGAATGGAAGGCCTTCATGCGCTATGTCGGTCAGGGCCACGACATTGCGATCCGCCTCGACGGCTCACCGGCCGAGATCGCCTCGCCAAATCTTGCTGGCCTTCTGACGGCGCAGTTCGAGGATGAGTATCGCCGGCAGTTCGGCCGCACCCTCGACGGCAATGCCATTGAGATCGTCGGATGGGCCTACAAGCGCGCCATCATGCGCAACGACGCCGAGACGATCTGGTCCTCGGCCTCGACGACCGGCGATGGTCTGGCAGAGAGCCGCCACGAGCTCTACGATCCCGTGAGTGGCAAGATTGTCGAAGCCCTGCAGCTTGATCGTGCCAGCATGACGGCGACGCCCCGTTCGGGTCCCGCCCTGATCGTCGAAGCGCAGACCACGATCGTCGTACCTGAAGGCTTCGAAGCAGTGCGCGATGATAGTGGCTGCATCGTCGTCCAGCGCCGGGGCAGACGGATGGTGCAAGCCGCCTCGACAAAAAGCGATCTCGCCAACCAGATCATGTGGAACCGCCTGCTGTCGGTCGTCGAGGAACAGGCACAGGCGTTGATCCGCACCTCGTTCAGCTCGGTGGCCCGCGAGGCGGGCGATCTTTCCGCAGGCGTTTTCACGCCTGACGGACGGATGATCGCTCAGGCCGTCACCGGCACACCGGGTCACGTCAATTCGATGGCCCAGTCGGTGTTCCATTTCCTGAAAGCCATTCCTCTGGAGCATTGGCACGAGGGCGACGTCGGAATCACCAATGATCCCTGGAGCGGGACAGGGCATCTCAACGACTTCTGCGTCGTCACGCCTGCCTTCCGCAGCGGTCGGATCGTCGGCTTCTTCGCCTGTACGACCCACATCATGGACGTTGGCGGCCAGGGTGCCGGTTTCGAGGGGCGCGACATCTGGCACGAAGGCCTGCGCATCCCGATCGTGAAACTGGTCGAACGCGGCACGCTCGATGCCAAGCTGGTGTCGATCTTGTCGACCAATGTCCGTCTGCCGCAGCAGGCGATTGGCGATATCATGTCGCTGGTCGCGGCCAACCATACCGGCTGCGTACGGCTCGATCGCATGTGCGAGGAGTTCGGGCTCGCTCATATCGACGATCTTGCCGAGTACATTTTCGCCAGGTCGACGGCCGGTATGCGCGAGGCCATCGGCGCGCTGAAGGCCGGGACCTATCACGCCGAGCTGCAGATGGACGGCGTCGAGCGGCCCATCCATCTGATCGCCGATATGACCATCGGCAATGGTGCCATTCATGTCGCACTGTCGGGCGAGCTGGCACCGTCGCTCAAGGGCATCAACGTGCCCTACTGCTACACGGACGCCTATGCGAGCTACGGCGTGCGCTGCCTGGTGGGACCGGAGATCCCCAACAACTTTGCCTCGCTGGCAGCGGTGCGCATCGAAGCGCCCGAGGGATCCATCCTGAACGCAACGGATCCTGCGCCCGTCGCGTCCCGACATATGATCGGCCAGATGCTACCCGACCTGATGCTGGGCTGCCTGAGCGCCGCCGATCCCCAAATAGCTCCGGCCGAAGGCAGCGGGTCGCTGTGGAACATTCGCTTGCTTCGTCAAGGCGTGGGGGGCGGCAACCCAACGAAGCATCCGCGCTTCATCTCGCTCTTCTTCCACTCCGGCGGCGTCGGTGCGCGGCCGGGCCTCGATGGCCTGTCGGCCACGGCCTATCCAAGCGGCGTGCGTTCGATCCCCGTCGAGCTGGCCGAGCGCAACGCGCCGGTGCTCTACGTTCGCAAGGAACTGCGGACCGATTCTGGCGGCGCCGGCCGCTGGCGAGGCGGCCTGGGGCAGGTGATCGAGTTGCGAGCGCGGGACGGCGGCGACATGACCCTGGCCGCAATCTTCGAGCGCGTCGCCAATGCCGCGCGCGGGCGCCATGGCGGCGCCGACGGCAGGCTGGGCAAAGTCCGCCTGAAGGACGCCGGTCCACTTTCGGCCAAGGGCCTGCAGACCATTCCGGCCAACGACGTTCTGGTGGTCGAGAGCCCCGGCGGAGGTGGCTTGGGCGATCCCCTGACACGGCCTCCGGAGGCCGTGCATGCCGACGTCGTCGCCGGTTACTGCAGTCCTGTGGAAGCGCGCACGGCCTATGGCGTGGTCCTGAACGACGACCTCTCGCTCGACCAGGCCTCGACGGCGATTCTGCGCCGCCGCCGTCAGCGACAGGCACCCCTGGGTGGCACCTCGACCGACATCACTTCGACGACTATGTGAGGTTCAACCCACCATCGGCGATGACGATTTCGCCGGTGACATAGTCGTTGGCACACAAGGCGGCCACGAGGTCGGCGATGTCCTCCGGCTTGGCCGGGCGCTTCATCGGCGACTTAGTGTTCCACAACTCGTATGCCGCTTCCCAGCCTGTGCTCATCGGTGTGTCGACGAGACCGGGAGCCACGCAATTGACGCGGATATCCGGACCCAGGGTCAACGCGAGGAGTCGGGTGGCATGATGCAGTGCCGCCTTGGCCGCGGCGTACGGGATCGACGAACCTTTGGGGCGCACGGCGGCATGCGTGCCGATGTTGATGATCGAGGCCGGCCTCCCCTGCTCGGCCGACTTGCGCAGCGCGGCCTCGGCTTCGGCGATCAACATCCACGGCGCGATCACGTTGACGTCGAACATACTGCGCCAAATCTCGGGCGTTGCCGCCTTGAGATCGGCATGCGGGAAGCGCGCCACGATACCGGCGTTGTTCACCAGCACGTCGAGCCGTCCGTGATGTGCAACGACCTCGCGCACGAGTTTGCCGGCGTGTTCGACGTCTGCGAGGTCCACCTGATGGTAGCTTGCGCCGGGCAGTTCGGCCGCCATCGCGCGGCCGAGATCGGGTTGCCGCCGTCCATGCAGGGCAACTCTATAGCCGTCGCGAGAAAGCCGACGCGCGATGGCTTCACCGATGCCCGAGGTCGAACCGGTGACGAGGGCGACACGATCAGACATGCGGTTTCAGAGCCTCCAGCGTTTCGTCCGGCCGCTCGACCATCATGAAGTGGCCGCAGTTCGGGATGACGACCGTGTTCGATCCTGCGATGGCTTTGGCCAAGGCCTTGCCCTTGGCGGCCGGCGTCATGAGATCGCCGTCGCCCAGCACCAACACGGTCGGCACCTTCACAGCCGCGGCGCGCTGCGGCGCATCCTTGTAGGCATTGCAGGCTGCGAGATCGGTGTGGATCACGCCGGGCTCATTGCCCGCCAGCACGGCGAGCGACTCGCGACGCAGCCATAGGCCGGGCGAAACCATGCCGCCTTTATGCAAGGCGTTGCCCATACCCCAGAAGGTCATGAGCTCCTGCACCTTGAGCGTATTGGCTTTGGCCGACTCCAGCATCTCGGGATGCACCGGCATATCGACCGCGACACCGCAGAGGCCGAGCGCTCTCACCTTCTCCAGGTGCCGCGCCGCGCAATCCAATGCGACCAGCGCCCCCATCGAATGGCCGACCAGCGCGGCCTGTTTCAACCCGGCGGTCTCGATGAGCTGCGCCGTCCAGTCGGCCATCGCGGCGATGCTGTCGAGGGCGGGCCCTTCGGACCGGCCATGTGCCGGAAAATCGACGGCGAGCACACTGCGGCCATGATGGGCAAACCAGCGCGTCTGCAAGCGCCAGGCCGTGCGATCGAAGCCTGCGCCATGGAGGAAGACGATCGCGGGCTTGGCCGCATCGAACTCGGTGCCGCCGGTCGTCGCAAAGACGGTCCGGCCATCGACGGTGAGATTCATGGTCAGCCCTTCTGCGAGGCGCGCAGCGCCGGACCCAGATCGTCGATGAGGTCCTCGGGATCCTCCAGGCCCACCGAGAGCCGGATCATGCCTTCGCCAATGCCGGCCTGCTTCAGCGCCGCCGCATCGAGCTGCGCATGAGTGGTCGAAGCGGGATGGATCACCAGCGACTTGGCATCCCCGACATTGGCGAGATGCGAGAAGAGCTTCAGCCGCTCGATAAACCGGCGCCCGGCTTCGCGACCGCCCTTGATGTCGAAACTGAAGATCGAGCCCGTCCCCTTGGGCAGCATTCGTTGCGCCAGCGCATGGTCGGGATGGTCGGGCATATCCGGCGAGGCGATGCGCTCAACCGCCGGATTGGCCTTGAGGAAGGCCATGACCTTGCGCGCATTCTCGACGTGACGCGCCACGCGCAGCGGCAGAGTCTCCAATCCCTGGAGCAGATAGAAAGCCGTCTGCGGCGCCATGCAGCAACCGAAGTCGCGCACGCCCTCGGTGCGGGCGCGCATGATGAAGGCGTGCGGGCCGAACTCTTCGGCGAAGTCGATGCCGTGATAACCGGCATAGGGTTCGGTCATGGTCGGGAACTTGCCCGATCCCTCCCAGTCGAAGCGCCCGGACTCGACGATCACGCCGCCGATCGCCACGCCATGGCCGCCGATGAACTTGGTCGCCGAGTGGAAGACGATATCGGCGCCCAGAGTCAGCGGCCGGCAGAGCATGGGCGAGGCAAAGGTATTGTCGATCATCAGCGGGATCTTTGCTTCGTGCGCGATCGCCGCGATGGCCGGGATATCGAGCACTTCGCCACCGGGGTTGCCGATCGTCTCGCCGAGGACCAGTCGCGTGTTGGGCTTTATGGCCTTGCGGAATCCGTCGTAGTCACCGGGATGCACGAAAGTCGACTCGATGCCGAAGCGCGGCAGAGTGAGCGCCAGCATGTTGCGCGTGCCGCCATAGAGCGACGTCGAGGCGACGATGTGATTCCCCGCCCCCATCAACGTGGCAATCGCGATGTGCAGTGCTGCCTGGCCGCTCGAAACACCGAGCGCGCCCGAGCCTTCTTCGAGGGCAGCGATACGTTCCTCGAAGACCGAGACGGTCGGATTGGAGATACGGCTGTAGATGTGGCCGCCAACCTCGAGGTTGAACAGGCTCGCGGCATGATCGACATCGCGGAATACGAATGACGTCGTCTGATAGATGGGAACCGCGCGCGCGCCGGTAACCGGGTCCGGATGCTGGCCTGCGTGCAGCGCAAGTGTATCGGGCTTCAGGAATTTGGCGTCGACCACGATGTTTTCCTTCTTCTTATGCGGTCTTGCCGCGTTAGACCTACTTCTTGAAGAAAGAGGCGGCAGCGGCGGCGTGGCTCTGCTTGGCCTTTATCTTTTCCTCGACGCGCGCCAGCTCGGCCTTCAGGGCGGCGACGTACTCCTTCAGGTCCTCGATGTTCATTGCATCGAGGTTCTTGAGTTGTGGCTTCTTCTGCCGGGGGTCGAGATCGTCGAGGTCAAAGGCCATAGCGCGGCTCCACGGAAGCGGCTAAGGGAGGACTAGCATTGCTCCCCTTCCTTCGAAAGGCCGACCATGAGCGCCCTGCCCGCAACGATGACCTGCGTCGAGATCACCAAGCCGGGCGGACCGGAGGTGCTGGTGCCGACAACGCGGCCGGTGCCGCAGCCCAAAGCTGGCGAGATCCTCATCAAGGTCGCGGCCACGGCGGTGAACCGGCCGGACATCGCACAGCGTGCCGGCCTTTATCCGCCGCCGCCGGGCGCTTCCGATCTGCCGGGCCTCGAGGCCGCCGGCACGGTCGCCGCGCTGGGCGAGGGCGTAACCGATTGGAAAGTGGGCGATCAGGTCTGCGCCCTGACTCCGGGTGGTTCCTACGCCGAATATTGCGCCGTTCCCGCGCCGCAGTGCCTGCCGCCGCCCAAGGGCTTCGACATGCTGCAGGCGGCAGCGCTACCGGAGAACTACTTCACGGTGTGGCACAACCTCTTCGAGCGCGGCCAGCTCAAGGCCGGCGAGAAGGTGCTGATCCATGGCGGCGCGAGCGGCATCGGCACGACAGCGATTCAGCTCGCCAAGTCATTCGGCGCCACGGTGTTCACGACCGTCCGGACGCCGGAAAAGGCCAAGGCTGTGACGGAACTCGGCGCCGATCACGCCATCATCTACAAGGACAATGACTGGGCCGCCGAGGTGAAGAAGCTGTCGGGCGGCGTCGATGTCGTGCTCGACATGGTGGGGGGCGAGTATCTGCCGAAGAATCTCGGCCTCTTGAAGCTCGACGGCCGCTGCGTCGTGATCGCCGTTCAGCTTGGCGCGACGGCTACGATCAGCGCCGGCATCATGATGGTGAATCGCCTGACCCTGACCGGTTCAACGCTCCGGCCTCAGAGCGTCGAGAACAAGGGCCGCATGGCACGTGGTCTGAAGGAGAAAGTCTGGCCGCTGCTCGAAGCCGGCAAGATCAAGCCGATTATCTTCAAGACCTTCCCGCTGAAGCAGGCAGCAGAGGCGCATGCCGAACTGGAGCGCGCCGACCATGTCGGCAAGGTGATGATGACGGTCTAGGGCGCGAGCCCTCGATGGACACGCGCGGCTGTCGTCGCGCGTCCAAGATCCCAAGAGCCGGCGCAGGCGCCGGCTATCAGTTGTGGGACGTCTCTTCGATGTCAGGCTGATCGGCTTCGCCCGGATCGACGGGCGCCGGTTCTTCTTCAACTGGGAGGCCCGCCTTGGCGGCTTCCTTCTTGCGCGTTGCGTCTTCGCGCGCGGCCTTGCGGCGCGCCTTGTCGACGGCGTCGTTCAAATCCTTCAGCGAGCAGAGGCCCAGCGTCACCGGATCGCGCGGACGAACGTTCTGCATGTTCCAGTGCGTACGATCCCGGACCGACTGGACGGTGCTCTTGGTCGAGCCCACGAGCTTGGCAACCTGGCTGTCCTGCAGCTCCGGATGAACCTTGAGCAGCCAGGCAATGGCGTCGGGACGGTCCTGGCGCTTGGCGACCGGCGTGTAGCGCGGGCCCTTGGAGCGGGCGACCGGCATCGGCACGTCGCGCGGGCTGAGCTTGAGACGGGCCCCTTGGTCGGCCTCGACGCGCTTGATCTCTTCCTTGGTGAGCTGGCCGTTGGTCGTCGGGTCGAGACCCGTCATGCCACCTGCAACTTCGCCATCGGCGATCGCCTGCACTTCGAGCGGATGCAGGCCCGTGAAGGCCGAAATCTGGTCGAAGGTGAGGGTCGTATTCTCGACCAGCCAAACGGCGGTCGCCTTGGGCATCAACACTTGCGACATGAATTCACTCTCCTCGCCCGGATATAGAGGCCGCCTCAGGTCCCGCCAACCCGAAAAGCATCAACCCCAGCGCAAAGCTGAAAAAGAAAACGGCCGGGGTCGCCCCCGGCCGCTCCTCGAAGACTTGGCTTCGGATCGTCTTACTGGATGACGATCTCGACGCGGCGGTTCTGCGGCTCGCGGACGTTCGGGCCGGTCTGAACCAGCAGGCCCTGCTCGCCACGGCCGACAACCGCGATGGCCGTCGCCGGCACGCCTTCACGCACCAGAGCGTCCTTCACAGCGTTCGCACGGCGCAGCGACAGCGCCATGTTGTACTGCTCCGAGCCCGACGTATCGGTGTGGCCCGTCGCCGTGATGCGCGCGTTGCCCTTGGTCTTGTAGGCCTGAGCGGCCTGCTTGATCGTGTTCAAAGCCTGGGCCGACAGGTTCGAGCGGTCCCAATCGAAGAACACCATGTACGACGGCGGCGCAACGGCCGGAGCCGGCGGCGGCGGCGCGGCCGGAGCCGAGCCGAACTTCATCTGCAGACCCAGCATCACGCTGAAGTTGTTGTTGGTCCAGCTCTGGCTGCCGAACGCCGTGTTGATGGTCGGGTTCGACGTGCCGTAGTAGCGGCCGTCCAGGTTGATGCGGAAGTTCGTGTCAACGTTCCAGCTCACGCCGACGATGCCCTGGTAGGCGAACACCGTGCTGCCGAGCGATGCGTTGCTGTCGACGAAGCCGATACCGGCACCGGCGCCGATGTACGGCGTGATCACCGAACCCGGCATGAAGTCGTACAGCAGGTTCGCGAGGATGCCGAGCTGGCCGACCTGGTTGCTGATGGCCGTACCCGGAGCGACGGTGATGCCCGTCTGGTTCTGGCGATACACGCCCTCAAGCTCAATGCGCGGGCCAACGAAATCGTAGCCGATCACGCCACCGACGGCCCAGCCGGTCTGCGGGGTAACGTTCACGACACCCATGGTCGTGTTCAGCAGCCAATTCAGACCGCCTTCCGCACCGATATAGATACCGGGCTGCGGCGACTGCGCCTGGGCCATAACCGGCAGCGCTACAATCGCCGCGGCAGCCAGAAGTGCCTTCTTCATGAGTACTTCCCCTCGTATTCAAAAACTGGTCGAAACCGAAACTTCATTCGTGTGTTCAGGCAGGCTGGGTTGGGGCCAACCTCACAGGGCCATAATACACACCAGCTCTGGTGAGGCGCAACCAAGGCAACCCTGCCGTCATTCGGTCACCGGAGTCCTGTGGCGGCGAGGCAACAGTCCCGTATTATCGGGCCTCTAGCAGCCCTTGTGAAGGTCAGGGATTGCGCGTGCCCGTCCCACTAGATCTAGTGGTAGCCGAGCTTCCGCTACGGTCAACGGGAATGGGCATTCTGAGACCGATAATACCCCCACCCGACTCCCCCCGGCCGTACAGCTTCGGACCGCTGAGCGACTCGGGTGCCGGGTCGGATCGCTCCGCTAGATCAGGGTGCGGCAACGGCACATCTGGGTCCGAGGCCCCCGGTGACAACAACTTACCCACAATCTCGGCGCCGGTCGGCTGTGTCTCAGCCGGAGCCAGGGACGAGCGCTGGGGCGCCTTGACGGCGGTATTGCCGGCAGGCCGGGGACGGGCGGCGGGGGGAGGCGCGGCCGCTGGAGCCGACACAACCGGTGGGGATGACGGATCAGCCGCAACAGTCGGCGTCGCGCTGGCCAAAAATGCGACCAGCGCCCCTGCCGTGATCGCGGCGGCGTGCCTAAAGACTGAAGTTTTCATTTCATCTAGCAGATGGTGCATTTCGCCTGACTTTTCACCGCGGCATTTTGGATGCCCCTGCAACCGATTCTGCGGTAAATCGCCATTCACTACTTTTTAGGAGGAAATTGCATGGGCCAGTTCAGCAAGGTCGAGACCGACGGCCGCTTGATGATCGTCACGATCAACCGCCCCGAGGTCTACAACGCTTGCCATCCGATGGCGAACCAGGAGCTGGTCGAGGCGTTCGACGAGTTCCAGACCAATCCCGATTTGTGGGTCGCCATCATTACGGGTGCTGGCGACAAGGCTTTCTCGGCCGGCAACGACCTCAAGTACCACGCCGAGATCCAGGCCAAGACCGGCAAGCGTCCGGTCCATCCGGCGAAGGGCTTCGGTGGACTCGCCAACCGCTTCGACATGGACAAGCCGGTGATCGCTGCGGTGAACGGCGTCGCCATGGGCGGCGGCTTTGAGATCGCGCTGGCCTGCGACATCATCATTGCCTCCGACAAGGCGACCTTCGCCCTGCCCGAGCCCAAGGTCGGCCTGGCTGCTGGCGCCGGCGGTATGCAACGCCTCTCGCGCATGATCCCGCTCAAGAAGGCCATGGGAATGATGCTGACCGGACGTCACGTTCCGGCCAAGGAAGGCTACGAGCTGGGCTTCGTCACCGAAGTCGTGCCGCACGCCGAGCTGATGGCGTCGGCCAAGCGTTGGGCCAACGATATCCTCGCCTGCTCGCCCATGTCGGTGCGCGCGACCAAGCAGGTCGTGATGCGCTCGCTCGACACGTCTGCGCTCGAGGTGGCGATGCACAACCAGCACTACCCGGCTTTCGTCGCCATGGCGCACAGCGAAGACACGGTCGAAGGACCGAAGGCTTTCGCCGAGAAGCGCAAGCCAAATTGGAAGGGCCGCTAAACAGAAACTGCGCTGAACCTGCAGAGCGGTCGGGCTGCGTTGACTTGCGAACCCTCATCGAAGAAGACGTTTGCTAAATAAACGCTCATTGATGAGGGGAAACGCCATGTCTTCGAAGCTGATCGGGCGACGTCAAATCACGATGGGCGCGACGGCGGGCGTAGCAACGCTCGCACTGCCGTCGCTGGTGCGCGCGCAGGACCAATCGATCAAGGTCGGCACGATCTTCCCGCTATCGGGTCCCGCCGGCCCCAACGGACAGGCCTGCACGCACGCGGTGAAGATCGCGGCCGACATGATCAACGCCAAAGGCGGCGTTCTGGGCCGCAAGATCGTCATCGTCAGCAAGGACGACGAGAGCACGCCTGCGGTCGGCGTCACGCGCGCCAACGAGATGGTGGCCGAGAAAGTCGCCGTCGTCATCGAAGGCTGGAACAGCCCGGTCACGCTCGCCATGCAGCCCGTGCTGGCGCGCGCCAACATCCTCGACATTACGGCGGTCTCCAAGGCCGATCCGATCCTCGCCGGCCAGGCCAACCCCTACGCCGTGCGCATCAATAGCTCGAACGGCCAGGATGGGTTGGTGATCGCCGACATCCTGCTGAACAAGCTCAACGCAAAGCGCATTGGCTTCCTCACGCAGAACGATGCCTACGGCAACGGCGCGCAGGCCGTCATCGAAGCCGAGATGACCAAGCTCGGCAAGCCGTGGGAAAAGGTCGTCACGGAACAGTTTCCGTTCAAGCAAACGGACTTCCGCGTCAGCCTCGCCAACGTGAAGCAGGCCAAGCCGGATGCGGTCGTGGCGATCAATGCCGCCGAATCGTCGGGCATGCCGGCGCTGATCCAGCAGTATCGTCAGGCCGGGATCGAGGGCACGCTGGTCGGCGCCGTTGGCACCATCCTGCCGACAGTGTTCAGGATCGCGGGTGAAGCGATGACGGGCGTGGTTTCCGCCGACATCTACTTCCCCGACCTGCCGCCGTTCGACGGCATCAAGGAGAACATCGAATTCGTCGCTGCCTACAAGAAGGCGCACAACGAAATGCCGGACAAGGGCGCTGCCCTGGGTGCGGCTGCCCTCGAAGTCTGGGCAAGTGCTGCCAACGCGGCCAAGAGCCTCGACCGCAAGGCCGTGGCCGAAGCGATCCGCGGCAAGACGGTGCCCGGCACCATCCTGGGTAACCTGACATTCGCGGCAAACGGCCAGGCACAGCACAAGGAAACGGTCATCAAGGTCGTCGACGGCAAGACCGCGAAGATCGAGGTCCTGAAGTAGTTGGCCACCACGGAGACGATCGGCGGCGAGCGTCCTCACCTCGCCGTTGAAGGCTTGACCGTGCGCTATGGCGCTCTGACGGCCCTGTCGGACATGAGCTGGCAGGTATCCGGCGGCGAAGTGCTGGGCATCATCGGACCGAACGGCGCCGGCAAGAGTTCGTGCTTTGCGGCCGTGACGAATGCCGTCCGCCGGCAAGGCAAGGTGCAACTCGACGGTCGCGACGTCGGCGATCTGCCGACGCATGAGCTGGCCCGTCTCGGCTTGCGACGCACCTTCCAGCACAATGCTTTCTTCGGCGAGCTATCGCTGCTCGAGAACGCCACGGCGTCGATGCTGCGCGAGCACTCGACGTCGCTGGTGCAGTCGCTCGCCCTGCCCTGGCGCGAAGCTGCAACCCGCCGCCGCGCCGAAGCTGCCGCAACCGAACTGCTCTCGTCGTTCGGCATCCCTGTATCAGAGCATGGCAAGCGGCCGGGCGACATCGCCTATGGCACGCAGCGCCTGCTTTCTATCGTCCTAGCCTATGGCGCCGGCGCGCGAGCGCTGTTGATCGACGAGCCCGCGGCCGGCACGGGCGGCACCGACATGCAACGCCTTGTCGACCTGCTGGTCGACCTGCGCCGCCGCGGCGTCGCCGTGGTCGTGATCGAACATCACATGGATCTCATCATGGCGATTGCCGACCGCATCGTGGTGATCGACCAGGGCCGCAAGCTGGCGGAGGGAACGCCGGCGGAGATCCAGCGCAACGAGGCCGTCCTCGAAGCCTATCTAGGGCGCGCCGCATGACGGCCGCTCTCGACGCCAAGGGCCTCACCGTACGGTACGGCGGCAATCTCGCCGTCGATGGCATCGACGTCACTGTGGGTGCCGGCCGGATGGTCGGCATGGTCGGTGCCAACGGCGCTGGCAAGAGCACCTTGATCAATGCGCTGGCGGGCTGGTCGCGCGGCACGCCGACGGTGCGCGGCACCGTACGGCTGGGCGAGCAATCGATGGACGGCCTGCCGCCACATCGCCGCGCCCATCACGGGCTGGTGCTCGTGCCCGAAGGCAAGGGCATCTTCGCCGAGCTCACCGTAATGGAGAACCTCGCGCTGGTGCGGCCGCCGGCCGACACGGCGGGTCGTCACGTTTTCACGATGGACGATATCTTCGATCTGTTCCCGCGCCTTGCCGAACGACGCGGCCACAAGGGCCGCATGCTGTCGGGCGGCGAGCGGCAGATGGTGGCAGTGAGCCGTGCGCTTCGGGCAGCGCCAAAGGTCCTGCTGCTCGACGAGCCCTCGGCCGGCCTCGCCCCGCGACTGGTACTCGAGCTGCTGACAACCATGCGTGCCCTGGTCAATCGCGGCCTGTCACTGTTGCTGGTCGAGCAGAACGTGCGCGCCACCCTGGAGCTGGTCGACGAACTCTATCTGCTGGAGCGCGGCAAGGTGGTCGCCAAGGGTGCTGCCGCCAGCATGAAGAACGACCCGCGCATCCTCGAAGCCTATCTCGGAAGCCTCACCGCATCATGACCAGGCGCCCATGAATCTCGCGCAACAGCTTATCAACGGCCTGGTCCTGGGATCAGGTTACGCGTTGATCGCCATCGGCTGGACGGTGCTGCTGGGCGCGGCCCGGCTCGTCAACTTCGCACACGGCCAGCTCTACATGCTGGGCGCCTTCATTGCCTGGGCGATCATGCAGAAGCTCGGTTTCAGCTACTACCTCGCCGTGCCGCTCGCCGTGCTGACGGTCGGCCTCCTCGGAGTCCTGCTGCAGGTGATGATGCTGCCGCTGGTCATGCAGCAGAACCTCACCAGTTTGATGATCGTCACGCTGGGCTTCGGCTACGTTTTCACCGGCGGCGCCTCGAAGATCTTCGGCGGTGATCCGCAGGCCTTCGTCAGCCCGCTGACGGCAGCCAGCATCCGTTTCGGCGACGTCTGGTTCACCTGGGCCGACGTCGTCACGCTCGTCGGTACGCTGATCCTGTTTGCGGTGTTGTGGGTGGTGCTGAACCGCACGCGCACGGGGGCGATCGTGCGTTCGGTTGCAGAGGATCCGAAGCTCGCGCAGCTTTTCGGCATCAATGCTGCCCTGGTCTATGTCGGCGTCTTCGTCTTCGAGTGCGCTGCCGTCGCATTCGGCGCCGGCCTGGTGGCACCGCGCAGCCCGATCCTGACCAGCATGGGTTTCGACGAAGTGATCCTGACCTTCGTCATCGTCGTGCTGGGCGGCATCGGCAGCGTCGGCGGTAGCCTCCTCGCCGGCTTCGGGCTCGGCATGTTCACTGCCCTGTT
Source organism: Reyranella massiliensis 521 (assembly GCA_943369775.1). Lineage (GTDB taxonomy): Bacteria > Pseudomonadota > Alphaproteobacteria > Reyranellales > Reyranellaceae > Reyranella > Reyranella massiliensis_C. Next base: position 31,351 of record CALROF020000002.1, on the reverse strand, counting down.
CGGCGCTCTCGTGTCGCCGGCCCACACGACGGCCGCGGCCTTCTTCGTGCTGCTGGCCGTGCTGGTCCTGCGTCCCGGTGGATTGGCAGCAAAATGATCAAGCGCCACTCCACTTCCTTTGCGCTGATCCTGGCCGGTCTCGCCTACTTCGTGCCCACCGTGGCCGGTGGCGCACCCGCCGCCTACACCGCCTGCACGACGATCGCCATCCTCGCCGTCATGTCCTACGGCGCAGACTTGATCCTCTCCTATCTCGGCGAGGTGAGCCTCGGTCATACGGTCTTCTGGGCGGCCGGCGGCTATGCGGCAGCTCTACTGTCGGTCAACTACGGCTGGAATGGCTGGGCAACGGCCGGCGGCGCCATCGTGGTGGCAATCGTCTTTGCCTGCCTGCTGGGGCTGGCGACGTTGCGCACGCGCGAATTCGTTTTCTCGCTGGTTACCTACGCCGCCGCCGTGGTCGCCATGGAGATCGCCTTCAACTGGTCCTACCTCGGTGGATCCGACGGCATCGTGGGCGTGCCACCGCTCGACTTGCCGTTCTTCGGCTGGAACCTGGGCGGCGGAACCAACGACGAGCTGTGGCTGATCGCCTGGCTGCTGTTGATGATCACCCTGCTCTTCATCCACCGCTTCCGCCGCTCGCGACTCGGCATCAGCGCGTTGATGGTGCACATGAACCCCGATCTCGCCACCGCCCTCGGCGTCGACGCGCGTCGCGTCCGGCTGGCGGTGTTCGTGACCTCGGCACCTATTTCGGCACTGGCCGGCTGGCTCTACGCCTACCAGCGCGCCTATGTCGGCACGGACATGTTCGAGAGCTACTTCCTGGTGCTGATGCTCACGGCGATCGTCATCGTCGGTCGTCGCATGATCCTTGGCCCCCTGGTCGGCACGGCGCTGATCATCGTGCAGCAGAATTTCTTCTCCATCGGCGGCGACGGCGACAAGATCGTGCTGGGTGCCGTGCTGGCCGCGATCCTGCTGCTTTGGCCCAAAGGTCTGGTCGGCGTCTGGGATCTGCTCGCCAGCCGACGCGCACAAACAACACCACGCCAAAGCGCCTAGCGGTCGCCGCCATGCCCTACCGGCAGCCTCTATCCGGCGCTTGACTCTATTGGTCGGACCAATAAACATCCGGACCAATCAAGAAGGAAATCGAGAAGGAGAGGAAATGCCCGTCGTCCCGCAAAGCTTCGCCATGGGCGAAATGCTGGCCGTGCTGCTGGCGCGCGACATGGCTGATGGCGAGAAGGCGATCGTCGGCACGAACTCCGACATCCAGGTCGCCGCCTGCAATCTGGCGCGAGCACGCCACGCCCCTCACCTCTGGTGGGTATCGGGGCCGGGCGGCATGACCAATCCGACCGAGGGCATCATCCGGCCCGCCGCCGACGCCGAGAACATCGCCGTCGCACAGGCCGTGATGGACCTGCCCCTGATGATCGATTTCATCGACTGGCAGGTTCACTTCTTCGACTTCGCCATCTTGGGCGCGCTGCAGACCGACCGCTTCGGCAACATCAACACTGTTTGCGTCGGCGACCACGCCAAGCCACGGCTGCGCGGCCCCGGCACCGTGGGCATCAGCGCACTCTGCGGCCTTTCCAAGCGCTTCTACATCATGATGACCCGCCACGACCGTGGCGCCTTCGTCCCCAAGGTCGACTTCATCTGCGGCGCGGGGCACATGACCGGCGGCAGCTCACGCACCGACGCTGGCTTGCCCGAAGGCGGCCCGCGCCTGGTCGTGACGCCGCTCGGCGTGTTCGACTTCGAGCCTGCGAGCAAGGCGATGCGGGTACGCTCCCTGCATGAAGGCGTGACGATCGACGAGGTACGCGACAACACCGGTTTCGATCTTCTCGTGCCGGACAAGATCGAACGCACCTTGGCGCCCGATGCCGAGGAACTCTTCGTCCTGCGCCGCGCGGTCGACACGACAGGCGTCCTGCCCGCCAAGTTTCCCTGGCCCAAAGCCAACTGAGTACCCCCGATGAACAATTATCATTTCGAGGAACACCACCTGCTGCTGCGCGATCAGGTGCGCAAGATGGTGGAAAAACACGTCGCCCCGATCGCGTCGGAGATCGACGAGAACAACCGCTTTCCCGAGGAGCTGGTCGAAATCTTCGGTGACATGGGCCTGCTGCAGCTCTGGGTGCCAGAGGAGTATGGCGGTCCGGGCGGCGATCTCACCTCCGTCTGCCTGGTCAAGGAGGAGATCGGCAAGGTTTCCGAATCGGCCGCTCTCCTCGCCGCCAACAACTCGTTCGGCCTGATCCTGCCGATCCTGAACTTCGGCACCGAAGAGCAGAAGCGGCACTATCTCGGCCTGTCGGCCAAGGGCCGCACCCTCACCGCCGTCGCCATCACCGAACCCAACACCGGCTCCGATGTCTCGTCGATGAAGACGCGCGCGGTGAAGGATGGCGAGAGCTGGGTGCTGAACGGCGGCAAGATCTACATCACCTTCGGCTCGGTCGCGCATTTCATCCTGGTGTTCGCACGCACCAGCGAAGGCAAGGGCGCCAACGGCATCTCCGCCTTCATCGTCGACACCAAGACCAAGGGTTTCTCCTTCGGCAAGGAAGACCGCAAGATGGGCATCCGCGGCGTGCCCAACGTGCCGATCTTCTTCGACAATGTCCGCGTGCCGTCCGAGAACATGATCGGACCGGAAGGGCAGGCCTTCAAAACCTGCATGCGCATTCTCGATCTCAACCGCCCGACGGTCGGCGCAACTGCGGTCGGCCTGGCGCAGGGCGCGATCGACCTCGCCACCAACTACGCCCGCGAGCGCCAGCAGTTCGGCCGTCCCATCGGCGAGTTCCAGGGCATCCAGTTTATGCTGGCCGACATGCAGATGCAGACCGAAGCGGCGCGCTGCATGCTCTACGACTGCACACGCATGGCCGACCGTCAGGAATGGGACGGCTTTTCGGCCAAGGCGTCGATGGTGAAGTGCTACGCCAGCGACACCGCCATGAAGGTGACGACCGACGCCGTGCAGATCTTCGGCGGCGCCGGCTACATGCGCGACTTCCCGGTCGAGCGCTTCATGCGCGACGCCAAGATCAACCAGATCTTCGAGGGCACGAACCAGATCCAACGTCTGGTGATCGCCCGCCACATGCTGCGGAACTGACGCCATGAAGACCTCTTCCGGCAAGATCGTCGACCTCGCCACCGCCCTCGCCGCCGTAAAGGACGGCATGACCGTCGGCATTGGCGGCTGGATCTTCCACGGCCAGCCGATGGCCTTGATCCGCGGCCTTATCGCCCGCGGCGTGCGCGATCTCACCCTGGTGCCTGCACCCGGCAGCGTCGCGCCCGACATGCTGATCGGCGCGGGCTGCGTGAAGGAGACCGCCTGCGTCTTCATCAGCTTCGAGCATCTGGGTCTCGCCCCCAACTTCCGTCGGGCCGCGCAGTCGGGCGCGGTGAAGGTGCTGGAGATGGACGGACCGGGCATCGCCGGTGGACTGCGCGCGGGGGCCTGCGACCTGCCCTATGGGTTGATCCCCGACCTGGGTACGGATCTGCCAAAGGTGAACCCCAACGGCTACCGCAAGGCCCGCGTGCAGGAAGGTAGCCGGCCATTGCTCGAAGTGCCGGCGATCAAGCCCGACGTGCTGTTGCTGCACGGCCAGCAGGCCGACGAGGAAGGCAACGTACAGTATTTCGGCGCGGGCTATTTCGACCTGTTGATGGCGCAGGCCGCCAAGCACGTCATCTGCTCCGTCGACCGCATCGTGCCGTCGAGCACGGTGCGGCAGTCGGCGCGGCTCACCAAAATTCCCTCGGCCTTTGTCGATGCCATCGTGGTGACGCCGTTCGGCGCCCATCCCGGTTGCAGCCCTGGCCTCTACGATCAGGACGAGGCTCACCTCAAGACCTATGTCGCGGCGAGCCGTGACCAGAAGTCCTTCGACTCCTATCTCGATGCGTTCGTACGCAATGGCGGCGGCGAACCTGCCTATCGCGACAAGATCGGGGCGCAGGCGTTGGCCGCGTTGACCTCAGGCGGAGCGGCACCGTGAGCCAGGCCTTTGCGCCCCTCAAACGCAACCGGCTGTCGGACCAGGTCTTGACGCAGATCCAGGAGCGCATTGCCTCTGGCGAATTGCGCTCGGGTGACAAGCTCCCGCCGGAACGCGAACTGGCGGAGAGCTTCGGCGTCAGCCGGGGCGCCGTGCGCGAGGCGTTGCGCAGCCTCGAACGGACGGGACTGGTCTCGCTGCAGGCAGGTGCGCACGGCGGCGCCTTCATCGGCCAGGGCGATCCCGGCCTGATCGGCGACAGCTTCCGCAACCTCTACCAGTTGGGCAGCGTCTCGCTCGATGCGCTTACCGAAGCGCGACTGTGGCTGGAAACGACGATCACACGCATCGTCTGTGCGCGCGCCACCGACAAGGACCTCGCCGCCCTCACCGCCAATGTCGATGAGGCGGAACGATTGCTGTTGTCCAAGCGGTACGAAGACAAGATCGACGTTCATATCGAGTTCCACAACCTGCTGGCCCGCGCAACGCACAACGCCGTCATGGTCATGCTGATGAGCGCGCTGATGGACGTCATGCGCGACTTCGCCCATGCCGCCGGCGGCGAGCGCCACGACCTCACCATCAAGGCGCGCCGCCGCTTCCTCGCCAAGCTCGGCGCCCGCGACGCCGATGCCGCCGTCGCCGAGATGACCGAGCATCTGGAAAGCCTCCATGTCCGCTATCGCGACCGCATGAAGGAGCGGCCCCAGCGATGAAACCGCTCGCCGGCATGCGCGTGCTCGATTTCACCAGCATGATCGCGGGTCCCTATTGCACGCGCCTGCTGGCCGATTGTGGCGCCGAAGTGCTGAAGGTCGAGGAGCCGCACGGCGACCACATGCGCACCCGCCCGCCGCTGCGCGAGGGCCACAGCACCTACTTCGGCCACCTGAACGCCGGCAAGAAGAGCGTCGTGCTCGACCTGAAGAGCGACGGAGGCCGCGAGGCTGCACGACAGCTAGCGGCCAGCAGCGACGTGGTGGTCGAGAACTTCCGGCCCGGAGTCATGAAGCGGCTGGGCCTCGACTATCCGACACTTGCTGCCACCAAGCGCGGCCTCATCTACTGCTCGATCTCCGGCTTCGGCCAGACCGGCCCACGCGCCGAGCAGCCGGCCTATGCGCCGGTGGTCCATGCCGCCAGCGGCTTCGACCACGTGCAGTTCACCTACCAAGACGGCCAGGAACGCCCGGCCAAGACCGGCATCTTCGTCGCCGACGTGCTGGCCGCGGTCTATGCCTTTGGCGCGGTGCAGACCGCACTCGTGGGCCGACTGCGCCACGGCAACGGCCAGTTCATCGACGTTGCCCTGATGGACTCGATGATCAACCTGCTGGTCTTCGAATGCCAGGAAGCGCAATTCCCCTCGAAGGATCGCCGGCCGCTATACGTGCCGATGCGGGCACGCGACGGCTTCGTGATCGTCGCCCCAGTCAACCAGCGCAATTTCGAGCAGCTTGCCGACGCCACCGGCCATCCCGAATGGAAGACCGATCCGCGCTTTGTGACGGTCGCCGCTCGCACGACGCATTGGGATGCATTGATGGACGCGGTTGAAAGCTGGACTTCGGCGCGTGCCGCCCGCGAGTGCGAGGACAGGTTGATGAAAGCCGGCGTGCCCTGCTCGCGTTACCTCACCATGGCCGAGGCCATGGCCGATCCGCAGCTCGCGGCGCGCGGTTCGCTTGCGACGGTGACGGATGGTGCGGGCGACTTCCTGGTGCCCAACCCGCCTTTCAAGTTCGCCGATGGATCGGTGGGCGTCGAACCTATGGTTCCCGCTCTCGACGCCGACACGAAAGAGGTGCTGGCGCGCGCCAAATAACAAGCAAAGGGAGGAAACAATGAAGATGAAGCGAAGGATTCTTTTTAGCCTCGCCACGGCGATGACGCTGCTGCCGGGCATGGCGATGGCGCAATACCCCGACAAGCCGATCAAGCTGATCGTGCCCTACTCGCCCGGCGGCACGACCGACATCATGGCGCGCACCCTTCAAGAACCATTGTCGAAGGCACTGGGACAGCCGGTGATCGTCGACAACAAGGCAGGCGCCGCGGGCGCCATCGGCACTAAGCAGGTCGCGACCGCCCCGCCTGATGGCTACACGCTGATCTTCGGCAACAACGGACCGAGCGCCATCGTCCCGTTGATCCAGAAGGACGTGGGCTACGATCCGGTCAAGGATTTCGCCCCGGTTTCGCTGGTCTCGATCGCGCCGCTCACGCTGGTGGTGCACCCGAGCGTGCCCGCCACAAACGTGAAGGAGCTGATCGTGTGGGCCAAGACGCAGCCTGGTGGCGTCGACTACGCCACCGCGGGCGCAGGCTCCTTAGGCCATCTCGCGACAGAGCTGTTCGGCAAGGAGGCCGGGATCAAGCTCAACCATGTGCCGTACAAAGGCCAGGCGCCATCGACCATGGCTGTGCTGAACGGCGAGGTGAAGCTGCTGCTCACGACCTCGTCGGATACCCAGGATGCGGCGGTCAAGTCGGGCAAGCTGAAGTTGCTAGGCGTTTCCACGCCCAAGCCCTCGCCGCTGATGCCGAGCGCTCCGACCATCGGCCAATCTCTGCCGGGTTACGAAACCGTGGTGTGGTTCGGCATCCTCGCTCCTGCAGGCACGCCGGCGCCGGTGATCAATCGCCTGAATGCCGCGATTCGTGAAGTGCTGGCGGATCCGCAGATCCAGCAGAAATTCGTGGGCTATGGCTGCATCGCGACGGCCAGCACGCCGCAGGAGTTCGCCGCGATGATCGCGGCCGAAGTGCCGAAATGGAAGAGCATCGTCGAGACCGCAAAGATCACGACGCAGTAACCCCGGTACGTCCGGGCCGGCGCCTCAGGCGCGGCCCCGGACGTTGTCGTAATCCCAGTCGAGTTCGAAGCGATCGCCGTTCGCCTTCACATAAGCGGCGTGCGGCGGCGCGAAATGCGCGGGCATCAGCAGCGCTCCCTGCTCCGCGCAATCGGCCAGCAGTGTGTGGCGGGACTTACGCGCGAGATCGAGATCCTCACAGAAGCGGCTGTTCCACTTCCACAGAGGCACCTGCACGGGATTGTGCAAAGCATCGCCGGCAAAGATCGCGCGCCTGTTTTTGGAGGCTAGGTCGACCCTGATCTGGCCGGGCGTGTGGCCCGGCGTCGGTTTCAGCGTCAGGCAACCGCACATACCGTGCTCGCCCGACACGAACTCCGCCTTCTTCGCCTCGACGATCGGCAGCACCGAGTCGTTGTAGGTGTTTACCTGATAGGCTTCCGTATCAGGCTTCTTCGCCATCGCCGCCCAATGATCGTGGTCGATGCGCGACATCACATACTTGGCGTTGGGAAAGGTCGGCACCCATTTGCCGTTCTCCAGCCGCGTGTTCCAGCCGACATGATCGACGTGCAGATGCGTGCACATCACGAAGTCGATCTCCTCGGGCTGAACGCCGGCCTCGCGCAGGCGATCGAGATACTTCGTGTCGAGCATGTCGAAGCGCGGCATGCCCGGTCGCGACTTGTGATTGCCACTGCAGGCATCGACCAGGATCGTGTACTTGCCCGTGCGCAGTAGCCAGGAATGGATCGACGCGATCAGCCGGTCCTGCATGGCCGTTACTTCCCCTTGAAGTTTGCCTTCCGCTTCTCGAGGAAAGCATTGAGGCCCTCGAAATGGTCCTCGGTCGCCGCGCAGGCAGCAAGGCCCTCGGCCTCGCGGTGGGAGTGCTCGTCCCAGGAATTGTCGAACGAGTTCCGAATCAGCTTCTTGGCAACACCCAGCGCGAAGGTCGGGCCATCGGCGAGCTTGCGGGCCATCTTCTCGGTTTCGGCCACGAGCTGATCCTTCGGCACGACCCAGTTCAGGATATTGTTAGCCTTGGCTTCCTGGGCGGTGAATCGCTCGCCCAGCAGGGCGATTTCCAGTGCCTTCCGTTCGCCCACGACTCGCGGCAGGAAGTAGGTCGCGCCACCGTCGGCCGAAAGGCCGATATGGCGATAGGCCAGAGTGAAGAACGAATCGTCGCTGGCGATGGCGAGATCGCAGTTCAAGATCAGCGACAGGCCGAATCCGGCGGCGGCGCCCTGCACCGAGGCCAGCACAGGCTTGTTCATGCGGCGGATCTGGTAGATCGCCTGATGTGCCTTCACGACGCGCATCTCGAAGCCTGCGAGATGGGCCTCCTTCTCCGTCGTCAGGGACTTGTGGAATCCTCTGATGTCGCCGCCCGCCATGAAGTGCGTCCCGGCGCCGCGGATTACCACGCAACGCACCTTCGGGTCCTTCTCGAACGCCGCACTATGCTCGACCAGCAGGTCGCGCATCTCCATCGACAGCGCGTTCAGCGAGTCCGGACGGTTGAGCGTCAGCCAGCCGATGCCGTCTTTGACCTCGGCGAGAACGTGCGGTGCGGACATGCGGATACTTCCTCGAGTGATGATGTCCGGCCAGTTTGCCTCAAACGATTGTCGAGCCAATCGGCAATTTCATCCCAGGCCTGTCGCGGGATCGACTTGCGGAAGAAGCCGAAGTGCCCGACCGCATCGGTTCCTAGATCGCCCGGCGCGAGATGCTGGCGCTCGATGGCGGCATTCGGGTAATAGGGCCGCATCGCCTCGACGGCATCGAAAGGCGCAAGGGGATCGTCGGTGAAGCTCATCCAGCGCAGGGAAAACGTGACGTCTGCGTTATGGGGCCTGAGCGGCGCTCCTTGTGTGTCGCAAACGTAGTGGCACGAGCGGCCCCAGCGCGCCCAACTGCGCGCCACGCCGCTCGGCAGATCGGCCGTGCCGACCCATGCGCCGGGAAAGCGACCCGTGAGCGCGGTGAGACCCGGGATCAATAGCCACCACAGCGCCAGCATGCGCAGGCGTCGACGGCCGGCTGGCCAGTGCCGCCAATGGCCGCTCTGGCTGCAGATCAGCACGGCGGCATCGAGGCTGCCGATATTGTCGGCGAGACCCAATATCTGGCCACCCAGCGAATGGCCGATCACCGCCCGTGAGGCGTCGGGCGCGAGTGCTGCGAGATGGTCGATCATCGACGCCTGATCGACGCTGCCCCACTGCTCCATGGTCGCGTCGCGCGGTTTGTCCGAACCGCCGAGGCCGCGATAGTCGTAGGTCAGGACGGTGAAACCGCGATCTGCGAGATGGCGCGCAAAGGCGCCATAGAACTGGCGCGGGATTCCGGTGCCACTGTTCAGTAGGATAGCATGGCCGTTCGGTGCAGAGGGCTCGAAAAGGCTGGCGGCGAGCTTGACGCCGTCGCGTGCAGCGAGAAGGAGATCCATGCCGCCAGTCCAGCGCACAGAAACGGCGACGACAAACGCTTTGGCGGGCGCCCGCCGTGAACTGGATTCAACCCGGCGTGCGGTGCGGCGCGAAGAGGATGATGCCGGCACCGACTAGGCAGACCAGCGCGCCGGTGATGTCCCAGCGATCCGGCCGTGTACCCTCGATCAGCCACAGCCAGACGAGCGTCGCGGCGATATAGACGCCGCCATAGGCGGCATAGGCGCGGCCCGCAGCGTCGACTTCGATACGGGTCAGCAGCCAGGCAAAGAGCACAAGTGCGACCGCACCCGGCACAAGCCACCAGGCCGATGCGCCGAGTCGCATCCAGGACCAGACCGCAAAGCAGCCGGCGATCTCAAGAAACGCCGCACCGACATAGGCAAGGATCGATTTCATGCTGCCGCTGTCATGGCAGCGATCTCGTCGACAAGCCAGCGGCGCAGCGCGCGAATGGTCGGCATCGACCGCTCGCGCGACCGGCAGACGAACCAGATATGCCCCTGGGTCGGCACCTGCGGACCAACGCGGACCAGCGCCCCCGACGCGATCTCGCTTTCGATCAGCGGGTCGAAGGCCAGGGCAACGCCCAGGCCATGCATGGCCGCGCGCAATGCCGGCCCCATGCCATCGACCTGCACGCCCTTGGTCCCGCCGCGGCGTTCGGCGAAGCCATCAGGCGCGAGCCCAGCGCCCTTCGCCCATTCGGTCCACGACATGCCGAACGGCGAGACCCGCACGAGCGGCGCGCGCAGGAGATCAATCGGTGCCTTGAGCTTGAGCCGTCGTGCCAATGCCGGCGACGTTACCGGGACGGCCCGCAATTCCAGAACCTTCTCGGCCGCGACGTCGGGCCAGTTGCCGTCGCCATAGCGAAGCGCAACGTCGACCAGCCCGGCCTCCATGTCGGCCATGCGCGGGCTCGCTTCGACCTGCAGCTCAATGGTGGGATGAGCGTCGAGGAACTGGCCGAGACGCGGCAGCAGCCAGTGCGAGGCGAAGATCGGCACGGCCGAGACACGCAGCCGCCGCGAGCCTTCGCCCTGCTGCGCCATTGCCCGGGCCAGCTCTCCGAAGGCACGGCCTGTCGTGCCCGCGAGTTGCCGACCGGCCGGCGCCAGAACGACACCGCGCGGCCCCCGCTCGAACAGCTTCTCGCCGAGCTGGCGTTCGAGGCCGGCAATGCGATGGCTGACCGCCGAGGCGGTGATGTGGAGTTCCTCGCCGGCCGCCTTGAACGAGCCGGTGCGCGCGGCAAGCTCGAATGCCTGCAGCGCCAACAACTCTCGTGAGGTCAGCACGGCTCGTGGGGGCGAGCCCCCTGCATCAGAAGGCCTCGGCCGGCAAAGCCATCAGGGTCGAGGCACCCGCCTTGATCTGATGGTTAAGCGAGACCGTCTGCGGCAGCACGCGCGCCATGTAGAAACGCGCGGTGACGAGCTTGCCTTCGTAGAAGGCGTTGTCGTTGCCAGCCGCCAGCCCCTTGTGAGCGGCTACCGCGATGCGGTTCCACATGAAGGCCATGGCCGTCAGCGCCATCAGACGCAGCAGATCGCTCGCCGCGCCACCGGCCTCGTCCGGGTTCTTCATGGCGTTCTGCATCAGGAAGAGTGCCGAGTCCTGGACGCGGCCCAGCGCCTTGTCCAGCGGCTCGACGAACTCTTTCATCTTCTCGTCGGCCTTGTGGGTCGCAACGAAGGACGAGATCTCGCCCAGCAGGCGTTGTGCCGCGGCCCCACCCTTCATCGGCAGCTTGCGGCCCACCAGATCGAGCGCCTGGATGCCGTTGGTGCCTTCGTAGAGCTGGGTGATGCGGGCATCGCGCACGAGCTGCTCGACACCGTTCTCGCGGATGTAGCCGTGGCCGCCATAGGTCTGCACCGCGAGGTTGGCGCATTCGCTGCCCATGTCGGTGAAGTGAGCCTTGATGATCGGCGTCAGCATCTGGACGAGATCGTCGGCCGCCGCGCGCTTGTCGGCGTCAGGATGGGAGTGCGCCTCGTCGATCAGCATGCCGACCCACAGCGACAGCGCGCGCGCCGCCTCGGTGAACGACTTCTGGATCATCAGCATGCGCCGCACATCGGGATGCACGATGATGGGATCGGCCGGACCGCCGGCATTCTTCGGACCGGTGAGCGAGCGACCCTGCAGGCGGGCGCGCGCATAGGCGACGGCGCTCTGATAGGAGGTCTCGGCAATGCCCAGCCCCTGCATGCCGACGCCGAGGCGCGCAGCATTCATCATCACGAACATGGCCGGCATGCCCCTGTTCAGCTCGCCGACCAGCCAGCCGGTCGCGCCGTCGAGGTTCATGACGCAGGTCGCGTTGGCCTTGATGCCCATCTTGTGCTCGACGGCGCCGCAGCGGATGCCGTTGCGCTCGCCGACCGAACCATCGGCCTTGGGCAGGAACTTCGGCACGAGGAAGAGCGAGATGCCCTTGGTGCCACCGGGCGCATCCGGCAGACGCGCCAGCACGAGGTGGAGAATGTTCTCCGCGAGATCGTGCTCGCCGGCAGAAATGAAGATCTTGGTGCCGGTGATCTTATAGCTGCCGTCGGCCTGCGGTTCCGCGCGCGTGCGCAGCATGCCGAGATCGGTGCCGCAATGGGGCTCGGTGAGGCACATCGTGCCCGTCCAGGTGCCATCCGTGAGCTTGGGCAGATACTTCTTCTTGAGGTCGTCGGAACCATGGCGCGACAGCGCTTCGTAGGCGCCGTGGCTCAGGCCCGGATACATGGCGAAGGCCTGGTTTGACGCGGTGAACATCTCCTGCAGCGCGAAGCCGACTGTCGCCGGCAGGCCCTGCCCGCCGAACTCGGGATCGCAGGTCACGGCCGTCCAGCCGCCCTCGGCGAACTGCTTGTAGGCTTCCTTGAAGCCCTTGGGCGTGCGCACCACGCCGTTCTCGTAGTGGCAGCCTTCCTCGTCGCCGGTGCGGTTCAGCGGGAACAGCACATTCTCGCAAAGCTTCGCGGCTTCCTCGACGATGGCGTGGATCGTGTCGGGCGTCGCTTCCTCGTAGCCCGGCAGCTTGGCGAGCGACGAAACGTCGAGCACTTCGTTCAAAACGAACTGGATGTCTTTGATCGGGGCCTTGTAGACGGCCATTGCTTCCTCCTCAGTCGCCTTGCAGCCTAGTCACTCTCAGGATCGACACCGCGCTGACGCAGCTCGGCGCTCACCTGGCTTTCAACTTCTCTGAATTCGTTGATGTGCTGATCGAGATCGGCGCGCTTGCGCTCGAGATCGGCGATATGGAGCTGGCTGCGACGCAGCAGCTCGCGCAATTGCTGAATGCCAGTGCGGTCGACCTGGTAGAGGTCGAGCAGTTCGCGGATTTCCGCGAGCGAGAAGCCCAGCCGCTTGCCACGCAAGATCCAGCTGAGCCGCGTGCGGTCCCCGACGCTGTAAAGGCGCGTCATGCCCTGGCGGCGCGGCTTGATCAGGCCCTCGTCCTCGTAGAAGCGGATCGTGCGGGGTGTGATCGCAAACTCGCGTGACAGTTCGGCGATGCTATAGATGCGCTGTGTGTCACGCGGCACGGCGCTCTTGGCGGAAGATGAGGCGGCGACGGACATGGTGACGAAGTCTTAGTTAACGTTTACGTAAACGTCAATGCAGGTTAACGTAAACGGAAGGGAGAAACATGGCCATCTATCAGTTGAACGACCGCGTCCCGGTCATCCCCAAGTCCTGCTACATTGCCGAGGAAGCCACGATCATCGGCTCGGTGATCCTGGGCGAGCGCGTAAACATCTGGTTCGGTGCGGTGTTGCGCGGCGACAACGAGCCGATCGTGATCGGCGACGACAGCAACATTCAGGAACTCTGCGTGCTGCACACCGATCCGGGCGCTCCCCTCACCATCGGCAAGAACGTGACGGTCGGCCATCAGGTGATGCTGCACGGCTGCACGGTCGGCGACGGTTCGCTGATCGGCATCCAGTCGGTAGTCCTGAACAGGTCGGTGATCGGCAAGGATTGTCTCGTCGGCGCCGGCGCCGTCGTGACCGAGGGTAAGACCTTCCCCGATCGCTCCGTGATCTTCGGCTCCCCCGCCAAGGTCGTGCGCGAGCTGAACGAGGAGAACGCCGCGCGCCTTGCGATGAGCGCGGAGAGCTATGTGCACCGTGGCCAGAACTACAAGGCGAACCTGAAGCGCATCGGCTGACGTCGTGATCACTGCGCTCGACCACCTCGTCATCGGCGGCTCCGCTGCCGTCTATGAAACCTTGCTGGGCCGCCACGCCATCGAAGGGCGGTTGCGCACGGGCAATGTCGGGCTCACCTTCTCGCAAGGCATGGCCGGGCTTCAGTCGATGACCTTCGCGACGCCCGATCTCGGGAAGGCTGCAACCTTGCTGGAGCGGCGCGCCGTGTCAGCGACGAGTGACGGCGATGCGTTAGCATTCACCGGGCATGGTGTAGCGCTCAAACTCGCGACGGCTTCGGGCGATGCCGCCTCACCTTTTATTGACGACGAAGCAGCCTGCGTTTCCGGTCTCGATCATGTGGTGGTGCGCACGCCCAACCCGGAACGCGCGATCGCCTTCTATGCGGGGCGGTTAGGGCTCGATCTGCGCCTCGACCGCAGCAATCCGAAATGGGGCACCCGGCTCCTTTTCTTCCGTTGCGGAGATCTCGTCGTCGAGATCGCGCACGATCTGAAGAAGGGGGTCTCTGAAGAACCGGATCACCTCTGGGGTCTGTCCTGGCGCGTGCCCGACATTGCCAAGGCCAATGCCCGGCTGAAGGCCGCCGGCATCGAGGTCTCCGAACCACGCGACGGCCGCCGACCGGGCAGCCAAGTCTTCACCGTCAAAAACCGGACGGAAGGCGTGCCCACCATCGTGATCGGTGGCATCGGTCGTTGGTAGGGCCGGCTATGCGTTCTCTCGCGGTGCTCGTTCTTCTGCTCGTCGTCGCCGCCTGTGCCGAAGCGCCGACGACGACCAAGCGCGTGGTATCGGCGGCCGACCTGCCGCCACTCGGCCCCTGCCCGGCCTCCTTCTGGAAGCCGGAAGCACCGCCGCCGACGGCCAGCCCAAAGACGTCGATGGTCTTGCTGGCGGTCGGTGAATGGGGACGCTTCGGCAAGCAGGTCATCACCTACTCCAACGATGAGCCGCCCCGTACCGAACAGCTCGGCATCAAGGAACGCGACGCGCCGCAACGCATCGGCGACTACTGGAACGCCGTCGACGTGTACGGCCGCACCGGCCTCAACGACATTCCGTGGTCGGCGGCTTTCATCTCCTGGGACATCGAGAGCGCCGGCGTTTCGCGCGATCTCTTCTGCCCGAACCCTACCCACACAATCTATGTGGAGCGGATCGTCGAACGGGCAAAGAGGCCGGGGGCAGCCTTCATTCCGCATGCACCAAGCGAGCGAGCGCCGCAGGTCGGCGATCTCATCTGCGCGTCGCGCAACGGCAGCGGTACGACCCTGCAGAACCTCAACCGCGGCGCCGGCCATTGCGACATCGTCGTCGAGGTACGACCCGGCCAGGTCTTCGCCATCGGCGGCAACGTGGGCGACTCGGTTACGCGCAGTGTCTTTCCACTGGACGCGAACGGCTTTTTATCGCCCTTATCCGCCAGACAATTTTTCGCCGTAATTGAGAATCGACTGCCGTAGGAAGGACCATGTCTTCGCTGTACGACTATATCATCGTGGGCGCCGGCTCGGCCGGCTGTGCGCTTGCCGCGCGGTTGGCCTGGGGTCGCCCCAAGCTCAGGATCCTGGTTCTCGAAGCCGGCGGTCCGGACAAGTCGTTCATGCTGAAGATGCCCGCCGGCTTCGCCAGCCTGGGCGAGAATTCTCCCTACAACTGGAACTACGCGACCACGCCCCAGAAGCATTGCAATAACCGGCAGATGTACTGGCCGCGCGGCAAGACGCTCGGCGGCTCCTCGTCGATCAATGCGATGCTCTACATTCGTGGGCATGCCTGGGATTACGACCAGTGGCGTCAGCTCGGCAACCAGGGCTGGAGCTACGAGGACGTCCTGCCCTACTTCAAGATGGCGGAGAACAACGAGCGCGGCGCCGACGCCTTCCATGGCACCGGCGGCCCCCTGAACGTTGCCGACCAGGTCGATCCCAGCCGGATCAACGAAGCCTTCCTCAAGGCGGCCGAACAGGCCGGCCACAAGCGCGTCACCGACTTCAACGGCGCCGAGCAGGACGGTGTCGGTCTCTACCAGGTAACCCAGAAGGACAAGCAGCGCTGGAGTGCTGCCAGTGCCTATCTTCGCCCGGCCGTCGAGAACAGCGGCGCCCATCTCGAAGTCATCACCGGTGCTCTCACCGAGCGCATCATTTTCGATATGGGCCGCGCCATGGGCGTGCGCTACTCGCTGAACGGCCGCGACGAGGTCGCCCGCGTGACGCGCGAAGTGATCCTGTGCGGCGGCGCGGTGAACTCCCCGCAACTCCTTATGCTTTCGGGCGTTGGCCCGGCCGCACATCTGGAGTCGGTTGGCATCAAGCCCATCCACGACCTGCCGGGTGTCGGCGGCAACCTGCAGGACCATCTCGATGCCGCGCTGCTGCAGTTCTGCAAGACGCGCGACACCTATGACACGGCCAACAAGCTGGTCTCGCTCTACCAGTATGTGATGAACAAGAAGGGACCCGGCACGTCCCCGATCGCCGAGTCCGGCGGTTTCGCCCGCACGCGATCGGGTCTGGCTGCTCCCGACATCCAGTTCCACTTCCTTCCGGTGCTGGTGGTCGATCACGGCCGCACCAAGATGAAGAAGAACGGCTACAGCCTGCACATCTGCACCTTGCGGCCGGAGAGCAAAGGCACGATCCGCCTACGCAGCAAGAACCCGCACGAACATCCGCTGATCGACGCGAACTATCTCGCCGAGAAGCAGGACCTCGATACGCTGATCGCAGGTGTGAAGATGGGCCGGGAAATCTTCGCCCAGACTGGCCTCGATCCCTACCGCGCCGACGAATTTCAACCGGGTGCGGCGGTCAAGACGGATGCCGAGATCGAGCAATGGATCCGCGCCAAGTGCGAGACGATCTATCACCCGGTCGGCACCTGCAAGATGGGCCCTGCCACCGATCCGACGGCGGTCGTCGACGACAAGCTCCTGGTGCACGGCCTCGAGGGGCTGCGGGTGGTCGATGCGTCGATCATGCCGACCCTGATTGGCGGCAATACCAATGCGCCCAGCATGATGATCGCCGAGCGCACGGCAGCGATCATGCACGAGCAGGGTCTGACCAATTAGAGCGTCGCTGGGGACGCTGCCATGAACCGCGCTGCCGATGTGGCGCGTCCCCGGCGAAGAGCTGCCATCGTTGGCGCCGCACGCGATTGCGCCAGACACCTGCCGAAAGTCCTCGATAATCTCGAGCGAATTGCCGAAACTTACGCGGAGACGTTCTTCGTCTTCGCCGTCAGCGACTCCACCGACGACACCTTCCGCCAACTCGAAACGTGGATCGCGAACGGTCGCAACGGTCGCGTCCTCGATCTCGGCACCCTCGAGCCTACTATTCCCGTACGAACGGCGCGCATCGCCTACGCCCGCAATGCCTGCCTGGACGCCGTGCGCAGCTCGATCGCTGCTGAGTACGATCATCTGATCGTCGTCGACCTCGACGACGTTCTCGATGGCAACCTTGCGATCGATGCCGTGAGGCAAGCGGCGGATTGGCTCGACGCTGCACCCGACCGTGCCGGCGTCTTCGCCAATGCCGCGCCGCGCTACTACGACATCTGGGCCTTGCGTCACGAGCGCTGGTGTCCGGGCGACTGCTGGCATGCGATCTGGGGACGGTCGGCCGACCAGAGCTTCGAGGCCGCGAAGTTTCGCGAATCCCTGTTTCGTCAGATCGTTTTGCCCTCGTCGATGCCGCCAATCGCCGTGCAATCGGCCTTCGGTGGCCTTGGTCTCTACAAGATGGCCTTTGCCCGCCAGGCTGCCTATTCCGGCCTCGATCCGCAGGATCGTCCTGTTTCCGAGCACGTCGCTTTCAACGCTGCGATTCGTGCGGCCGGCGGCGAGCTTCACATCCTTCCATCGCTGATCGTGCAAGCGCCGCGTCAGCACCTGTACAGCGCCGACGAATTTTCGCCGCGCTGGCGCCTGCGGATGCGGTTGCGACATCTGGCCGAGCGCATGAGACCGCCCTGGCGCGCGCTGGTGCAGGACAAGCGGTGAAGGCCCTCATCATCGACCCCGCCCTGCACTCGATGGGAGGGCACCACTACAACGCGACGCACGCGCTGAGAGCGAAGCTGTCGGCGCTCGGCGTCGAACACGACTGTCTCGGATCGGCCAACGCCGATGTGGAGACGGTTCGCGACCTTGGCTGCACTCCCTGCTTCACCCAGGCTGTTTACGGTCGTTCCTACGAAGTGCCAGAAGAATTCGAGCTGCGCGTCCAGACGATCTTGAAGGAACTGTCGCTCGCCCTGAAGCAGCGGCCGAAGTTCGACCTCATCATTCTGCCGTGCTGCGACCAGGTCCTCGCATTTGCCTTGGCGCGATATTTTCGATTCAGGCCGGCGCCTCATCTCGTGCTCTGGGCGCTGTATGCGCCACATCACAACAAGCCGTTCGACGATCCCTCGACGATCCATCTCCGACGCGAGACGCGCGAAGCCTTTGCAGCACTCCAGAGGATCGTTGGCCTGCAGCGTATCTCGGCCTTCTGTGAGACGCCGCAGATGGCAGAAATCTATCGCGACCTGACAAGCTTCGAGATCGGCGTTGCCTCGGGGCCCGGCATGATCAGCGGAAATCGCACTCAACGCCAAGGCGGCGCTCCCGTCGTGAGCTGCATCGGCTTCGCCAACGAGGCCAAGGGTTATCGGCTTCTTCCCGAAGCCTTGCGCGAGGTGATCGACCGAGACCACGAAGTGCGCTTCATGATCCACGGCAACTTTCAGGGTTCCGATGCCCGGGACCAGGCACCCGTCTTCGAGGCGCTTGCAGAGTTGAGACCGCGCGTAACCGTGAACACGGAAATCCTGTCGCAGACCGAATATCTCGCGTGGCTCAGCCAGGCGGATCTGGTCCTGCTGCCTTACGACCCCGAGACCTACAAGACGCGAGGCTCGGGCGTGTTCTTCGAGGCCCGCCGCCTCGGCATTCCGGTGATAGCCACAAAGGGATGCGGTTTCGCCCAACCTGCGTTCGAGGCCGGCTGGGGTGTCGAAATCCCGCGGCACGATGCGTCCGGCGTCGCGGCTGCGGTGCTGCAGGCCCTGCAAAATATCGACGAGCTGACGTCACACGCCCGTACGGCGTCGACGCCCCATGATGACGTCGACGATATCCTGAACGCCACCGTTACAAGGATTCTCAGCGGCCGCGGAAGGCGCGCGCGAGCTGATCGGTAAGCGGCTTCACCAGGAACGACGCGACCGTGCGCGGCGTCGTCTGAATGAAGACTTCGACCGGCATGCCGGCGAGAAGCTGTAGCCCATCGAGGCGCGCAAGCTCGCCGTCGCTGACGCGGACGCGCACCGAATAGTAAGGCTCGGTCGCCTTGTCGTCCTGCGCGACGTCGGCGCCGATATGGATCACCTCGCCATTGAGTTCGGGTGTCGTGCGCTGATTGAAAGCGGCGAAGCGCAGGACGGCATGCTGGCCGATATGGATCTGGTCGATATCGTGCGGCGCCACCTTGGCCTCGACGATCAGCGCTTCCGTCTGCGGCACGATCAGCATAACCGGCTCGCCGGCCTGGATGACGCCACCTACCGTATGCACGTTGCGCTGGAAGACCCGGCCGTCCTGGGGTGCCAAAAGGTCGATACGCTTCAGCTGATCCTCGGCGGAAACGCGCCGCTCCGTGAGCTCGGATTTCTTGGCACGAATCTCGGCCAGCTCCTTGCCGACCTCGGTGCTTAGATCCTGATCGATCTGATGGATCTTGAGTTCGAGTTCGGCGATGCGACCGCGGCCCTGCGCTACCGCGGCGATCAATGACGCCCGCTCACCTTCGAGGCGGGCCGCGTCACGTTCGAGCGCCGTGACCCTGCTGATCTGAACGAGGTTTTGCTTCCACAGCACGCGCACGCTCTCGAGCTCCTGCATCAGGAGCTTCACTTCCTTGCTCTTGGCGAACTCCTGCGCCTGCGTGCCTTCGATCTGGAGCTGGAGCTGCTGGATCTGCTCGCGCAACTGGGCCTTCTGGCCCTCGCGCGCCGCCTTGCGCATCTCGAACAGCCGCTGCTCGCCGGACATCAGGCGCGCGACTTCGGGATCGTCCTTGCGCTCCACGAGATCGGCCGGAAAGGTGACCGACTTGTCGCCGTCGCGCTCGGCTTCGTTACGCGCCTGCCGCGCGGCCAGCTCGTCGAGTGCCTTGTTGACCACGGCAAGGCTCGAACGGGCCTGCGTGCCGTCGAGTCGTACTACGACATCGCCCTGCTGCACCCGATCGCCTTCCTTGACCAGCAACTCGCCCACGACGCCGCCGGTCGGGTGCTGGACTTTCTTGACGTTGCTGTCGACCACCAGCTTGCCGGGCGCAATCACCGCGCCCGAGATCTGCGTCGCAGCAGCCCAGCCGCCGATCCCGACCACGAGAAGGGCAACGGCGACGAAGCCCAGGATCAGGGGCCCACGTGTCGAATGGTGAGGGGAAATTGGGCCAGTCATGAGGGTGTCCTTCCAGGAACACGAATCGGCTGTGGCGCGGCGCCCTGAGCCATCATCGGCGCGGGCGCAGGGGCAGCTCCGGGTGCAGCCTTCATCGCTTCCCGCAACACGGCGTCCTTTGGCCCGAACGCCTGCTGGCGGCCGGCACGCAGGACCAGCAGATTATCGACGCCCGCCAGTGCACTGGGGCGGTGCGCAACAACGATCGCAATGCCGCCGCGAGCCCGAACCCCCATGATGGCGCGTGTCAGCGCTTCGTCGCCGTCGTGGTCGAGGCTGGAATTGGGCTCGTCGAGCACGACCAGGAAAGGATCGCCGTAGAGGGCGCGCGCCAGCCCGATACGTTGCCGCTGCCCGGCGGAAAGAGCGGCACCGCCCTCGCCCATCTGCGTTTCGTAGCCGTTGGACAGGCCGAGGATCAGCTCGTGCACGCCGGCGGCCTGCGCCGCTGCGATGACCTTGTCCGACGGCGGCTCGGGATCGAGCCGTGCAATATTCTGCGCGACGGTGCCCGCGAACAATTCCATGTCCTGCGGCAGGTAGCCGACGTGATCACCCAGCGCGTCGGGCGACCATTGATCGAGCGACGCGCCGTCGATCCGCACCTTGCCGCGCGCGATCATCCAGACACCGACGATCGACCGCACCAGGGTCGACTTGCCCGATGCACTCGGACCGATGATGCCGAGCCCCTGCCCGGCCTTGAGGTTGAAGGCGATATCCTGAAGCACCAGCGCGTTGGAGCCCGGTGGTGCCACACTGATGCCTTCGACGGCGAGCGTGCTGCGCGGCTTGGGCAGCTCCATCATCGCCGTCTCGACCGGCATGCGGGCCAGCAGATTGTTGAGGCGACGCCAGCTCTGGCGCGCCGCAACGAAGACCCGCCACTGCGCAATCACCACTTCGACCGGCGCAAGGGCACGCGCCGACAGGATCGAACCGGCGATGATGATGCCGGCCGAGGCCTGCTGGTGAATGACGAGATAGGCGCCGACCGCCAGCACCGCCGACTGCAGCATCATGCGCAGCGCGCGCGAAAGACCGCCCATGCCGCCGGTGATGTCGCCAGCCTGCTGCTGCACGGCGAGATAGCGCCGGCCGCTTTCCGCCCACAGAGTGGAGAAGCGCCCGACCATGCCCATGGCATGCAACACCTCGGTATTGCGGCGGCTCGCTTCAGCGAGGGTGTTGCGTTGCGCAGAAAGCGCCGAGACCTCGATCGACGGCTTGCGGACCTTGATCTCGGTCAGCGCCGTGATGATGACCAGGATGATCGCGCCCACTGTCGCGGTGACGCCGATCAGGGGATGGAACAGGTAACAAATGCCGAGATAGAGCGGCAGCCAGGGCAGGTCGAAAAGCGCCGCCGGTCCGCCGCCCGACATGAAGCCGCGGATCTGGTCGAGATCGCGGGCCGGTTCGAAATTGCCCATGCCCGGCGCGCGCAGCGGTAGCTTGACGAGGAGGTGGTAGACCCTGGCATCGAGCTGTTCGGAGAACCCGCCGGCAATGCGGATCAGTACGCGGTTACGCAGGATGTCGAGCAGCGCCTGGAAACCGTAGAGCACACCCGCCAGGACGCAGAGACCGACCAAGGTCGGCACGCTACGGCTCGGCAGCACCCGGTCGTAGACCTGCAGCATGAAGAACGAGCCGGTCAGGTAGAGGACGTTCAGGATGGCCGTGAACACCGCGACGCCGGCATACGACGCCCGGCACGTCGCCAATACCTTCGCCAATTCAGACCGTGGATCGCCAATAACAGGAGGCCGCATTATCCCCGCCACTCAACGCGCCTTTCTCCGACTTGGCCCCATCAGTGCGCGGGGCCGCCCAGCTTATTACACGGCTCTTCGTCCGGGATATTGCCGGAAGTTTAACGTTAAGAAATGTTTCATTCTGCACACGAGCGTGCGGGTTGGCGGCTAGGAGCGTTTCTCGACCACCACGAGCCACGATTTGCCAGCAACAGGCGCCAGCCGGCCCCGCGAGTCCACGGGATAGAGGCTCATGGCCACGCTGTCCTTCACGTTGCCGCCAATGGCCTGCACGTAGCCACCGCGTACGTCCGTGACGATGTCGCAATGGTTGGCGGTATTGTCGAGCCGCCGATGGGCCGTCCGGGGATCGCTGAAGCGCCAGGTCGGCCCAGCCGTGCCGGTACAAACCAAATCGCCGGGTTTAGGCGCGTATTCGTTGGGTGCATGCAGGCGGAACGGCGCACTGCGGGAGGCGCGTTCGCGGTCATAGAGGGCGGAGAGATAGGCGCCATGGCGACCATCGCGCGGGAAGGCCGCAGCGCTATAGCCAGACCGGGCCATGACCCAGGTGACGAAAGCCCCCGACCAGGGCCGGCTGGAGCTCCGGCCATTCCATTCGGGCCGGCCGCAGGCCCCCCAATACTCGCCAACTCGGCTGGCCAGGGGTTCGTTGCGCTCGGTGATGCCGGGACGGTTGGTGTAGCCTCCGGCCTGTCCGCCATAGACGACCGTGGCGCGGCCGAACTTGGTCCATTCCTGCCAGGCGGTCAGGGCAACGCGGTCGCTGGGAGGCCGGTCCGCATAGCCCATACCCGCGCCACCGGAGCCTCCGCAGCCCGCGAGCGCCAGGCAGAGCAAAAGGACGACCGGAAGGATCGCTGGCAGCCGGAGACCGATCGCGTGGGAGGAATGGCGAACGGGCGACTGCCAGCAAACACAAAAGTCGACGAAGGGGCGGTCGAACTTCATGTGCAACTTGCAGGATAAAAAATAAATGGTTGTTATTATTGGTTATTAATTTATCACAGCGGACGCTTAATGTCACCTCCTCATAAATTGGATGAAGTTCGCCGACTCGAGGAGTTGGCCTTTCGTGGCTGGCCTGCGCTGGAGAGCCAGAACCACGCCGGCTGGCGCCTGCGCTTCTCGGGTGGCTACACAAAGAGAGCCAACTCTATCAACGCCTTGTCAGAAGATGCTTCGATAGAAATTGAATCTCTGGAGGCACCCTATCGGGCTCGCGGGCAACGCCCTGCCTGGCGGCTGAGCCCCTTGGCACCGCCGGCCATGGCCGGGCTGCTGGAAGCGCGCGGCTATAGCAACATCGAACGCAGCCTCGTCCAGCGCTGCCCCCTCCATGAGGGCTTTGCCGCCGATCCCGCCGTCGAAATCCAGCTTCAACCGACGCCCGCCTGGATAGAGGCCTTCTGTGCTCATAGCCCGGTGCGGCCCGAGCATCGCGAGACGATGGAGAAGATGTTGGCCGCCATCGCCGCGCCTAAGGGCTTCGCTTTCGTCCAGAGCAATGGCCGTCCGATGGCCATGGCGATCGGCGCCGTCGAAGGCGATCACATGGGTCTGTTCGACGTGCTGGTGATGCCGGAGGCACGGCGTCAGGGACTGGCCCATCGCGTCACCGAGAGCCTCTATGCCTGGGCCTGGCGGCGGGGTGCGCGCTTCGCCTATCTGCAGGTCGTCGAAGCCAATGCTGCGGCGCTGCCCCTGTACGAAGCGCAGGGTTTCCGCACGGTCTACGCCTACAGCTACTGGTTACCGCCGGCGTGACACCCTCGCCTTGACCCTGCCGCCGCAGCCCTCGCATAGTTGATGCAGGGAGGAACACAAAGAATGGCTAACTATCCTTGGGAGAAGAGCTATCCGCCGGGCGTGAAGTGGGAGCTCGAAGTACCGAACAAGACCATTCACCAGATCTTCGACGAGTGTTGCGCGCAGTACGGCAGCCGGCCGTTCACCGACTTCCTCGACAAGGTGATGTCCTTCCAGGAGTACAAGGAGGCGTCCGACAAGGCCGCCGCCGGCTTCCAGAAGCTCGGCGTGAAGCCCGGCGTCAATGTCGGCCTCTACCTCCCCAACACACCGCATTACCTGATCGCCTTCTTCGGGGTGCTGAAGGCCGGCGGCAGGGTGGTGAACTACTCGCCCCTCGATGCGGCGCGCGAGCTCGAATTCAAGATCGGCGACTCCGAAACCGACATCCTGGTGACGCTGGATGTCACCGCGCTCTATCCGAAGATGGCCGCGATGCGCGGCAAGACGCGACTGAAGAAGCTGATCGTCGGATCGATCGCCGACTATCTGCCCTGGCCCAAGAACTGGCTCTATCCGATCGCCAAGAAGAAAGAGCTTTCGGAGTGGCCGCGCGACGACTGGCACATGGGGTTCAAGGACCTCCTCGCCAACGACGGCAAATACACGCCGCACAAGCCGGCGAGCGAGAACCTCTGGGACGAAGTCGCGCTGCTGCAATACACCGGCGGAACGACCGGCCTGCCGAAGGCTGCGATGCTCACGCATGGCTGCGTCATGTCGGCGATGAGCCAGGGCCAGGCCTGGACGACGCCGTACACGACGCCCGGCACCGAGAAGGTCGTGTGCGTGCTGCCGCTATTCCACATCTATGCGCTGTCGGGAATCATGCTGGGCGCGGTGCGCAACGGCAACCAGCTCATCCTCTATCCGCGACCCGACATCGACATGATCGTGAACGATCTCGGCAAGAAGAAGCCGACGTTCCTGCCGGGAGTGCCGACGCTCTACACCGCGATCAACAAGCATCCCAAGGCGCAAGGGCTCGACCTGAAGTCGCTCAAGATCTGCATGTCGGGCGGCGCACCGCTGCCCGTCGAAGTACAGCAGAGCTTCGAGAAGCTGACGGGCGCCACCCTGATCGAAGGCTACGGCCTCACCGAGACGTCGCCCACCGGCGCGATCTGCCCTGTCGACAAGAGTGTGCGCCGCGTCGGCTCGTGCGGCGTGCCGATGCCGGGCACGATCATCGAGATCCGCGACATGGAGAATCCCGACCGCGTCCTGCCGCCCGGCAAGGAACATGTCGGCGAGGTCTGCATCATCGGCCCGCAGGTCATGAAGGGCTATTGGAAGAAGCCGGAGGAAAGCGAGAAGGTTCTGTTCCGTCATCCCGCGAGCAACTGGATGGGCCTGCGCACCGGCGACATGGGTTACATGGACGAAGCCGGCTGGCTGTTCCTGGTCGATCGCTCCAAGGACCTGATCATTTCCTCGGGCTACAACGTCTATCCGCGCATGATCGAAGAAGCCATGTACGAACACCCGGCCGTCGACGAGTGCATCGTGATCGGCATTGCCGATCCCTATCGCCAGGAAGCGCCCAAGGTGTTCGTGAAGCTGAAGCCCGGCGCCTCGCTCACCTTCGACGAAATGAAGGCCCACCTCGCAACGCGCGTCGGCAAGCACGAGATGCCCGTCGCACTCGAAATCCGCGCCGAATTGCCGAAGACGCCGGTCGGCAAGCTCTCGAAGAAGGAGCTCAAGGAAGAGGAGCGCGTCAAGGCCCAGGCCAAGGCGGCTTAGCCGGTCATCTTCTTCCCTCCCTGCCCTTCAATCGACGGGCCAGGGAGGGCTAAGATGAGGACGTGAAGCGCAGAGCAATCCTCTTTGGTGGCGCCGGCCTCGTCCTGGGCGGCTGTTTCGACCGGCCCTGTCACGAGCGCAACCCCGAGCAGAAGGCTTTCCTCGACGGGTTGCAGGTGCTGGCCAAGCCGGCGCTCGCCTCCAACAATCCGCTGCAGATCGAAGAAGCCGCCAAGCAGAGCATCGCTCTGGCCGGGAAGACCGGCGCGTTCACCGAGTGGTGCGGGACGCTGACCAAGATCGAGGGCAATGCCCAGGATGTTGCCCTTACCATCGACATCGGCCGTCAGGTTTCGCTCTACGCATTCAACGACTGGGCCCTGGCCTTCGCCGGGTCCGTCGCCGACCTTTTCTCCACACGATCACGCGCGACGCCGCCGCCGGGCCTTTCCGAAGCGGCCATTACGGCGCTAAAAACCCTGCGGCTTGGCGAACGCGTGATGCTCTCCGGGCGGATGGGGGAGATCGCGGGTTCCGGCCTGTTCGACCTGTCCCGCCTTCTCGGCAAGAGTGCCGCCGAACACCGGCAGTTTTTGCAGACGCCGCGCTTCGTCGCGCGCATCGAGGCCCTGGCGGCCTCGAAACAGAAGTAGAAAGGATTTCGAGGTGCCGTCTTTCACGTACGATTTTCCCTACAGCACCAAGAAGCTGCCGGTCTTTGCCGACAACGTCGTCGCCTCCTCCCAGCATCTCGCGGCCACCGCCGGCCTGCGCATGATGGCCAAGGGCGGCAACGCCGTCGATGCCGCCATCGCGAGCGCCATTGCCATCACCATCGTCGAGCCGACAATGAACGGCATCGGCGCCGACGCTTTCTGCATCCTGTGGGACGGCAAGAAGCTCGTCGGCCTCAATGCGTCGGGCCACTCGCCGGAGCTGATGACTCCCGACCAGTATGCCGGCCAGGACAAGATGCCCCATGTCGGCTGGGGCAGCGTGACGACGCCGGGCGCGGTGTCGCTCTGGATGGAACTGCACAAGCGCTACGGCAAGCTGCCCTTCGCCGATCTTTTCGAGCCGGCAATCAAGTACGCGCATGACGGCTTCCGCGTTTCCTACATGGTTTCCCAGCAGTGGGATCGCGCTATCGATCGGCTGAAAGGTCAGGAAAGCTGGGTGAAGGCCTTCCTGCCGAACGGTCGTGCCCCGAAGCCGGGCGAGATCTGGAAGTTCCCCGACCAGGCGAAGACCCTCACCAAGATCGCCGAAAGCAAGGGCGAGGCCTTCTATCAAGGCGAACTCGCCGAGGCGATGGACAAGTATGCCCGCGAGACCGGCGGCGCACTGCGCAAGAACGATCTCGCCTCGCACAAGCCCGACTGGGTCGATCCGATCGGCCTCACCTATCGCGGCACGACCCTGCACGAGATCCCACCGTCCGGTCAGGGCATCGCCGCCTGCATGGCGCTGGGCATCCTCGAGAACTTCGAAATTGCGGGCCACGATTGCGACGGGCCGGAAGTCACGCATCTCCGCATCGAGGCGATGAAGCTCGCCTTCGCCGACATCTACCGCTATGTCGCCGATCCGCGTTTCATGGAAGTGACGCCGGCGCAGCTGCTCGACAAGCACTATCTGAAGAGCCGCGCCAAGCTGATCGATCCCAAGAAGGCCAAGGACTTCGGTCCGGGCACGCCGAAGGATGGCGGCACGATCTATCTCGGCACCGCCGACCAGTCCGGCATGATGGTGTCGCTGATCCAGTCGAACTACACGGGCTTCGGCTCGGGTGTCGTGGTGCCGGGTACGGGCATTGCGTTGCAGAATCGCGCCACGGGCTTCGTCACGACCAAGGGCCATGCCAACGAAGTCGGGCCGAAGAAGCGGCCCTTCCACACGATCATCCCCGCGTTCATCACCAAGGACGGCAAGCCGGTCGCAACCTTCGGCCTGATGGGCGGCGCCATGCAGCCGCAGGGCCACATGCAGGTCTTCTCGCGCATCGTCGACTACGGCCAGAACCCGCAGGCCGCGATCGATGCACCGCGCTGGCGCGTCCACGAGACCGACGGCACCGTGTGGACCGAGGAGCATATGCCGAACGGAACGCTCGAAGGGTTGGAGACGCGTGGCCATCGGCTCACGCGCACCAAGATGCCGAGCTTCGATTTCGGATCCAGCCAGATCATCTGGCGCTACCCCGACGGCGGCCCCTACCTCGGCGCTTCTGAGAGCCGCCGCGACGGCGCGGCCGTCGGCTTCTAGCTCGGCCGAGCCTTCGGAAAGACGGGAAGCTCGTCCGCGAGCTTCACCCAGGCGAGCCGTGACTCGTCGAAGGTATGGTCGATTGGCGGCACCTGCTCCGGATCCTCCAGCGAGCAGGTGGTGAGGTCGATCAGACCGGGCTGATGCGACGACTGGAACGTGATCTGCGTGCCGCACTTCGGACAAAAGCTGCGCGAAGCCGCGGGCGAGGATTGAAACGTCGTCATGTCACCGGAGATCGTTAACGACGATAGCGGTACGGTGAACCAGGCGACGAACGGCGCGCCCGTTGTCCGTCGACAGATCGAGCAATGGCACGCGGTCTCTTGCGACGGGCTCGCCGCACTCTCGTAGCGGACGGCACCACAGAAGCAGCGACCTCTCAGCATCACGTCCTCCGCTGTGGCTTGCGCAGCATCGGAAAAAGTTCGGGCGACGAACCGGCCTGAATGGTGCCCAGCAGCTCGAAGCCGAGGTGCTGGTAGAGGGGCACGTTCCGCGGATTGCTCGATTCGAGATAAGCGAGACTGCCCTCGCGATCGCACTCGGCCAGTGCATGCCGCATCAACGTGCCGCCGAGGCCCTTCCCTTGATGCATCGGATCAATGCCAATCAACGGCAGGTACCAATGCGGCTCCCTGGGGTGATAGTTCCCCATCTGCTGCATGACGGCGATCCCGTCCTTGCCGATATGCTCCGGCATGGTCTCCTGCATCAGGATACCCATCGCCTCTTCATCGGGTTCGGCGCCGGGCGGCAACCACAGCGCGGCGCCCTTGTTGTCTTCGGTGACATGCGCCGTGCCGCGCTTGAAAGCCTCGCCACCAAACGCACGAACAAATCGCGGAAAGCTTGCGAGATAAACGCGAGGATCGGCCCAACTCCAGCGCGCCGCCGGATCGGTGCTGAAGGCCAACGTTAACAGATCCGCAACATCCGCGATCTCAGCAGGCGTTGCGGACTTGACGGTGTGTGCGGTCATGGCTGCCCTGCTGGATGCGGTCGCCTTCAAGATGGTCCCGAAGGCGCCGCTTGCAAGGCAAACCGCTCACTTTCCGCAGTAGGCTTCGATGCGATAGCCGTCAGGGTCGATGGCAAAGGCGGCGTAGTAGTTCGGGCTGTAGTCGGCCCGGACACCGGGCTTGCCGTTGTCCTTGCCGCCGGCCTTGAGCGCCCCTGCATAGAAGGCATCGACTGCCTTACGGTCCTTCGCGACAAAGCAGAAGTGCAGGCCCGACTCCATGTCGGCCTTCACGGGCTTGCCCGTCGCACTGATCCAGAGACCTACGGCCTTGTCGCCGTAACCCAGCGAACTCTCGCCGTCGCTGAGTAGCGTGTAACCCAATGGCTTCAACGCCGCGTCGTAGAACTTCCGGGTGCGGGCAATGTCGGCAACGCCGATGGAAACATGGTCGAACATGACATTTCCTCCTGTTTAACTATATAACTGGTTATATGGTTAAGATGAGCCAGTCGGCTTGTCAACCTGTCAACCGGTTAGTAAGTCCCGCCCATGAACCGCCCCGACCTCTGCCTGGAATTCGTGAACACGCGCTATTGGCGCGGCCAGGCAACGCCGACGGAGACGTTGAACCAGCCCGAAGACCTCGCGGTCTGGAGCACCGCCAATGGCGGCCAGAAGAGCGCGAAACCGCTCGCCCGCAAGGAATTCGGCCAGGCGATCGAGCTGCGCGAACTGATCCACCGGCTGTTCGA
Source organism: Reyranella massiliensis 521 (assembly GCA_943369775.1). Lineage (GTDB taxonomy): Bacteria > Pseudomonadota > Alphaproteobacteria > Reyranellales > Reyranellaceae > Reyranella > Reyranella massiliensis_C. The sequence continues at coordinate 2,072 of CALROF020000002.1, read as the reverse complement.
CGCCGAAGCGCAGGACAGAGCGCCGGCCCAGCGCGACCTCGAAGCCCTGAACCACGCGCTGGCCGAGGCCCCTGCCCGCACGACCCTGCGTCGCGACCGTGGCCTCTATGGTTGGGATGTCGATATCCGGTCGGGAACGGCGTTGGCGCTGCTGGCGCCCGTACTATGGTCGGCAGGCGACCTGCTGGCGGGTCCGCGTCTCGACCGCGTGCGCCGCTGCGCCAATCCCGAATGCGGCTGGCTCTTCTTCGACGACAGCCGCGCCGGCAAACGGCGTTGGTGCTCGATGCAAAGCTGCGGCAACCGCGCCAAGGCCAAGCGGCACTATCACAAGAGCCGAGAGGCCTGAGTCCCCCAAACAAAAAGGGCCCCGCGAGGGGCCCTGTCTGTATCGAGCTTGTCGAGCGCGTTAGCGCAGGATGCTCTGCAGCTTCATGGCGACGCCCATGTCGCCTTCGATCTTGAGCTTGCCGGTCATGAACGCGGTCATGCCATCGAGCTTGCCGCCGATCAGGTCGGCAAAATCGCCGAAATCCATCTTGATGGTGCAATCGGCGGCCTTGTCGTCGTTGCTCACCGCCGGCGGATTCTGGTTACCGTCGATGTGTACGATGCCCTGATCCGTGGCGAACTTCACAGAGTTCCCGAAGGCGGACTTCTTCGAGGCCCCTTCCGTCATCTTCGCGGTGATTTCCTGCAACGTCATGGCTTGCTCCCAGGTCGAATTGCCCAATGAAATGACCCGGCCCGGCTTACTTGACCTTTACGTAAACGTCAAATACAGCCCGAGTAACGAACCGCACATCACAAGATGCTTGGATGCATCGGCAGACGGTCGATAAGTGCCGGGTCAAAGGCGGAGGAAACATGTCGTATCGCTCGGTCTTCACGCCGGGACTGTTCAACGGCCGCACCGTCATCGTGACCGGCGGCGGCAGCGGAATCGGCCGCTGCACCGCCCACGAAATTGCGGCCCTCGGTGCCCATGTCGCCATCTGCGGTCGCAAGCAGGAAAAGCTCGACACTGTTCGCGGCGAGATCGAAGCGGCCGGCGGCTCCTGCGAGACGCATGTCTTCGACATCCGCGAGGAAACCCAGGTCAAGGACGCGGTCGCCGCGATGGTCGCCAAGAACGGCCGCATCCACGGCCTGTTCAACAATGCCGGTGGCCAGTTCCCCTCGCCGGCCGCGTCGCTCAGCGCCAAGGGCTTCGACGTGGTGGTGCGCAACAACCTGACCGGCGGCTTCCTCGTCAGCCGCGAGGTCTTCACCCAGTCGATGCAGAGCCACGGCGGCTCGATCGTCAACATGACGGCCGACTATCGCAACGGCTTTCCCAACATGGTTCATACCGGCGCCGCCCGCGCCGGCATGGCCAACCTCACCATGACGCTTGCCTATGAATGGGCGGTGGCCGGCGTGCGCGTGAATTCCGTCGCGCCGGGTTGGATCGCCTCCTCCGGCATGGACACCTATACTGGCGAGTTCAAGGAGCAGATCCCCAAGCTCAAGGGCTACTGCCCGCTCGGCCGTCTCGGTACCGAGAGCGAAGTGTCGGCGGCCGTGTGCTTCCTGCTGAGCGACGCCTCGGCCTACATCACCGGCACGGAAATCCGCATCGACGGCGGCGTGCCGCTGGCCAACCGGTCCGTCGACCTGCCTGCCACCGACAAGTCCCAGGCCTTCAACGGCTTCCACCTCGCCAAGACGCCCAAAGTGCTGGGCGGCTGAGATCCATGCCCATCATCGAAAGCCAGGTCGACCGCAACGGCGACGAGTTCAAGAAGAACCGCGAGCGCATGCTGGCGGCGATCCAGGAGTTCCGTGACGCCGAGGCGACCGTCCACGCCGCGTCCGAGAAGTCGCGTGGGCGGTTCGCCAAGCGCAAGCAGCTCATGCCGCGCGAACGCATTGCCCTGCTGCTCGATCGCGGCGCGCCGTTCCTCGAGCTGATGCCTCTGGCCGGCTATCGCATGCACGACGACAAGGATGGTTCCAGCGCCGGCGGCGGCTCCGTCGCCGGCATCGGTTATGTCGAGGGTGTGCGCTGCATCGTGACGGCGTCGAACTCG
>CALROF020000001.1:0-121075 GCA_943369775.1 Reyranella massiliensis 521 | reverse complement strand
GTCCTGTTCCGTGGCGCGCGCATGCTGATCCTGGACGAGCCCAGCGCCGTGCTGACGCCGCAGGAGACCGACAGGCTGTTCGAGATCCTGAAAAGCCTGCGCGCTCGCGGCGTCACGGTGGTCCTGATTACCCACAAGCTGCGCGAGATCATGGCCGTGGCCGACCGGGTGATCGTCATGCGCCAGGGCGCCGTCGTTGCCGAGCGGCTCACGGCCGAAACCAGCACTGTCGAACTGGCGGAACTGATGGTCGGCCGCAAGATCCGGCTCGATCTCGACAAGGCGCCGGCTGCGCGCGGCCAGACGCTGTTGGCGGCACGTGATCTGTCGCTGGTCGACCGGCGCGGTGTGCGCCTGCTCGATGGCATCGACCTCGAGTTGCGCGCTGGTGAAATCGTCGGCATCGCCGGCGTCTCGGGCAATGGCCAGACGGAGCTGCTGCAGGTCCTGTCGGGCATCCGGCCACCGACCGCGGGCCAAGTTGAGGTCTGCGGTCGAGTGATCGATCCGGCACATCCTATCGATCCCGCCGAGATGCGTGCGCTCGGCCTCGCCCACGTTCCGGAGGATCGTCTGCGGCAGGGATTGGTCGCTGCCTTCGAGGCATCTGAAACGTCGATCCTGGGCTACCAGGACCAACCTCCCTACTGTCGCAACCACCTGCTCGATGCGCCGGCCGTGGGCAGGCATTGTGCCGAACTGATGCAGCGCTTCGATGTGCGGCCGCAGACACCGGGCCTGCGTTCGTCGCATTTTTCCGGCGGCAATCAGCAGAAGCTGATTCTGGCCCGCGAGATGTCGCGCATTCCAAAAGTGTTGCTGGTCGGGCAGCCGACGCGCGGTGTCGATATCGGCGCCATCGAGTTCATCCATCGCGAGCTGGTGAAGAGCCGCGACGCAGGCTGCGCCATTCTTGTCGTGTCGGTCGAACTCGAAGAGATCCTGTCGCTGGCCGATCGCATCCTGGTGATGTCGGGCGGACGAATCATCGGCGAGGTCGCTGCGGATCAAGCCGACGAGCGGGCGCTCGGCCGCATGATGGCCGACGCATGAGCCTCGTCGTCCCGAGGGCCGCTCGTCGACCGTTGCCGCGCTGGGTCGAGATCGCGGTGTTGCCGCTGGTCAATGTCGCGCTGGCCTTCCTCGTGGTCGGCATCATCGCGCGCATCATCGGTGTCGACTCCTTCCATGCGCTGAAGCTCTTGCTGGTGGGTGCTTTTGGCTCATCGGAGTCGATCGGCTACACGCTCTACTACGCCACCAACTTCACCTTCACCGGCCTCGCGGTAGCGGTCGCTTTCCATGCCGGTCTGTTCAATATCGGGGGCGAGGGCCAGGCCTATATCGGCGGGCTGGGCTGCGGCCTCGCCGTGCTGGCGCTCGACCAGTATCTGCCGGGCCCGCTGCTGATCCTGCTCGCTATCCTGGCGGCCGCCGCTTTCGGCGCGGCCTGGGCTGCGGTACCGGCCTGGATGCAGGCCTGGCGGGGCAGCCACATCGTCATCACCACCATCATGTTCAACTTCGTCGCGTCGGCGCTGATGGTCTACCTGATGGTGAACGTGTTGATTGCGCCGGGCTCGATGACCGCGCAGAGCCGCGGCTTCGCCGACTCGGCAGCACTGCCGTCGATGCAGGCGGTGCTGAAGTCGGTCGGCATCGCGGTGGCGCCGTCGGCCCTCAATCTCGCCTTTGTCCTTGCCCTGCTCAGCAGCGTCGCCGTCTGGTTCTTCCTATGGCGCACGAGCTGGGGCTACGCGCTGCGGACCATGGGGCACAATGCCGAGGCCGCGATCTATGCCGGCACCAGCATCCGGCGCATGACCATGCTGGCGATGTGCCTGTCGGGCGCCCTGGCCTGCGGTGTCGCGGTCAACGAACTGCTGGGCGTCCACCATCGCATCGTGCTCGATTTTCCGGCGGGCTATGGCTTCGCGGGCATCGCCGTGGCGTTGATGGGGCGCAGCCATCCGTTGGGCATCGTGCTGGCGGCCCTCCTGTTCGGCGCCCTGCAACAGGGCGGTGCCGAGCTCTCCTTCGAGATCCCTGCCATGACGCGCGAGATGGTCGTGGTGATCCAGGGCCTGGTCATCCTGTTCTGCGGGGCCTTGGCCCATCTGCCGCGGCCCTGGCTGCAGGCGTTGTTCGGGCGCCGGGCCTGAGCGATGGAAGAGACGCTCACCTTCGTCACCTTGACTCTCGCGGCCACCTTGCGCGTGGCGACGCCCCTGGTGCTTTGCGCCATGGGCGGGTTGTTCTCGGAGAAGAGCGGCATCATCGATGTCGGGCTCGAGGGCAAGATGCTGATGGCGGCCTTCTTCGCGGCCGCGACGGCATCGCTCACCGGCTCGGCCTGGGCGGGTGTCGTCGCCGCCATCGTTGCGGCGGAGGCGCTGGCGCTGCTGCATGGCTTTGCCTGCATCACCCATCGCGGCAACCAGGTCGTGAGCGGCATCGCCCTCAACATATTGGCGGCCGGCCTGACCGTGGTGCTAGGCACGGCCTGGTTCGCGCGTGGCGGCCAGACGCCACCGCTCGGCGACGGCGAGCGGCTGAAGCCGATCTTCTTCCCGGTCGCCGGCGACAACGTGCTGGTCTACGTGGCGCTGCTGTCGGTGCCGTTCACCTGGTGGCTGATTGCGCGCACACGCTTTGGCCTCAGGCTACGTGCCGTCGGCGAAATGCCGCTGGCGGTCGATGCGGCCGGCGTCTCGGTCGCCTGGCTGCGGTACCGTGCGGTCCTCCTGTGCGGCCTGTTTTCGGGCCTTGCCGGCGCCTATCTCTCGATTGCCCAGAATGCCGGCTTCAGCCGCGACATGACGGCGGGGCAGGGGTTCATCGCTTTGGCCGCCATCATCTTCGGCAAGTGGCGGCCGTTCCCGGCCTTCGGTGCCTGCCTGGTCTTCGGTCTGCTCGATGCCGTCGCCATCCGGCTGCAAGGCGTGAAGGTGCCCGGAGTTGGCGAAGTTCCAGTGCAACTGATCCAGGCCTTGCCCTATCTTCTCACCCTGTTTCTGTTGGCCGGCTTCATCGGCAACGCCGTGGCACCCAAGGCAGCCGGCGTGCCCTATGAGAAGGAGCATTGAGGTGGACGATCTGCTCCATGTCGCGCAGCGCATGATGCTTCATGCCCATGCGCCTTATTCGAAGTTCCATGTCGGCGCCGCGCTGCGTGCCGAAGACGGCTCGATCCATGGCGGCTGTAACGTGGAGAACGCCGCCTACCCACAAGGGATCTGCGCCGAGGCGGGTGCGATCGCGGCCCTCGTCGCGGCGGGCCACAAGCGCATCCTGGAATGTGTCGTGATGGGCCCGGGACCCGAGACCATCACGCCCTGCGGCGGCTGCCGCCAGAAGCTGCGCGAGTTTGCGGCTGACGATGTGCTGATCCATCTCTGCGGCCCGGATGGGCTGCACCGCACGGTAACCTTGGGCCAGCTCTTGCCGATGTCGTTCGGCCCGCATCACATCGGCCAGCCATGATCGACGCCGTCGCGCGGGTAGCTCCCGGCTTCAAGCCGAAAGTCGCGGTGATCCTGGGGTCCGGCCTCGGCAGCTTCGTCGAGGACGTGAAACAGGTCGCCGTCCTTCCTTACGCTGACTTGCCGGGGTTTCCGCAGACCACGGTCGGCAGCCATGCCGGCCAACTGGTCCTGGGGCATGTCGGGCCGACGCCGGTTGCCGTCTTGCAGGGCCGTGCGCACTACTATGAACGCGGCAAAGCCGACGAAATGAGGGGCGCGATCCGCGCCGTCGCCGATCTCGGCTGCGAGACCTTGCTGCAGACCAATGCGGCGGGCAGCCTTCGACTCGACATGCCGCCGGGATCGGTGATGGCGATCAGCGATCACATCAATTTCGCCGGCATCAATCCGCTGTTCGGCATCGGGCCGGGCGACAGCCGCTTCGTCGATATGGTCGACGCCTACGATCCGGCCCTGCTCAAGAAGCTGATGGCTGCCGCCCACGAGGCCAACGTGACCTGCCACGACGGCGTCTACATCTTCTTCAGTGGGCCGAGCTTCGAGACGCCTGCGGAAATTCGCGCCGCCCGCGTGCTGGGCGCCGATGCTGTCGGCATGTCTACGGCCCCCGAGACGATCCTGGCGCGCCATGCCGGCCTCAAGGTCGTGGCCCTGTCGCTGATGACCAACTACGCCGCCGGCCTTGTGCCGGGCGTGCTGGGCCACGAGCAGACGCTGGCTGTGGCGGGCGCTGCATCTGCCAACGTGCGCCGGCTGTTGCGCACCTTTCTGGAGCATTACGGCTAGGTGCCATGCTTCCCCAGGAGATCATTCGTCGTAAGCGCGACGGCCACGAACTCTCGGCCGAGGAAATCGGCTTCATCGTACGTGGAATCCACGATGGCAATCTGAGCGAAGGCCAGGTTGCAGCCTTTGCGATGACGGTCTTCTTCCGCGGGATGACGACGCCTGAGCGGGTCGCGCTCACGCTGGGGCTGGCACGGTCTGGCCTCATGCTGGACTGGGCGGATCTCGATCTGCCGGGGCCGGTGCTGGACAAGCATTCGAGCGGCGGTGTCGGCGACAAGGTGAGCCTGATGCTGGCGCCCATCGTGGCGGCATGTGGCGCCTTCGTGCCGATGATCTCCGGCCGTGGCCTCGGCCATACCGGCGGCACCCTCGACAAGCTCGCTTCGATCTCGGGCTACGACGTGCAGCCCGATATCGCCACCTTCCGAAAGGTCGTGCGCGAGGTTGGCTGCGCCGTGATCGGCCAGACCGACGATCTGGCCCCAGCCGACCGGCGGCTCTATGCGACGCGGGATGTGACGGGCAGCGTCGAGTCGATTCCCTTGCTGGTGAGTTCGATCCTCTCGAAGAAAATCGCCGAGGGCCTTGACGGGCTGGTGATGGACGTGAAGTGCGGCTCCGGCGCCTTTTGCGACACAGAAGAGATGGCGCGCGACCTCGCCAGAAGCCTCGTCGCGGTGGCCAATCAGGCGGGGTTGCCCACGGTGGCGCTGATTACCGACATGGACCGCGTCCTGGGACGTGATGTCGGCAATGCCCTCGAAGTTGCCGAGACGGTGGCCTATCTCACGGGCGAAGGCGCGCGCGAGCCGCGACTGCATGAGGTGACGATGGCTCTGGCCGGCGAGATGCTGGTGCTCGGCAAGCTGGCGCCCGATGTGGCGGCCGGCCGGGCCCATGCGGAAGCCGTACTTGCCGATGGTCGGGCCGCGGAGACATTCGCCCGGATGGTCGCGGCGCTGGGTGGCCCGACCGATTTCCTCGAACATCCCAGTCGCTACCTGTCTCCGGCGCCGGTTATTCGGCCCTGCTCGGCCGAGCACACGGGCTATGTCACCGGGATGAATGCCCGAGATGTCGGCATCGCCGTCGTGAGCCTGGGAGGCGGTCGCACCCATGCCGACGACGCCATCGATCCTTCGGTCGGTCTCACCGAGGTGGTCGATGTCGGAACGCACGTCCGGGCGGGCAGTCCGCTTTGTATTATCCACGCCGCAACCGACGCGGCGGCCGATCAGGCGATTGCCGAAGTGCGCCGGGCGATCCGGATTGGGGAGGCAGCGCCTGCCCCCAAGCCAGTCCTGATGGAGCGCGTGGCGTGACGGCGGTCGACCTCGACGCCTTTGCAAGGGACGGCTTTCTCGTGCTCGAGGAATTCGTCCCCCAGGCAGATTGCGATGCTCTGCAGGCGCGGGCGGCAGAGTTGGTGGCAGGATTCGATCCCGGACCCGTGCGAACCGTCTTCTCGACGCGCGACCAGGGGCATGCGCGAGACCGCTACTTCCAGGAGTCCGGTCAGGCGATCCGTTTCTTCTTCGAGGAGGGAGCGACCGACCAGCCCGTATCGCTGGCTCTGAACAAGATCGGTCATGCCCTGCACGATCTCGATCCGGTATTCGACCGTGTCTCCCGCCAACCGCAGTTCGCGGCCTTGGCCAGTACCCTCGGTTTGGCGGAACCGCTGCTGTTGCAGTCGATGTACCTCTTCAAGCAGCCGCGGATCGGTGCCGAGGTCGGCTGGCACCAGGACGCGACCTACCTCCATACGCAGCCGTCGACCGTCACCGGCTTCTGGCTCGCCCTCGACGATGCCGATCGGGACAATGGCTGCCTGATGGCCTTGCCTGGCGCCCATCTTGGTCCGTTGCGGCAGCGCTTCCGGCAAGTCGGGAACGAAATGGTAACCGACGTACTCGATACGACGCCGTGGCCCGACATCGAGCCCGTCGCCTTGGTAGCAAGGCGCGGCACGCTGGTCGTGCTGCACGGCCTGCTGCCGCATGCCAGCGCCCCTAACCGTTCGTCACGGCAACGCCATGCCTATGCCTTGCACCTGGTCGATGGTCGTGCCGATTATCTACCCGACAACTGGCTGCAACGGCCTGGGTTGCCGCTTAGAGGCTTTACGTGACTCCCAAGATTCAGATCCCCAAGGCCGAAATTCACGTCCACCTCGAAGGGTCGATCCCGCCGGCTTTGGCGCGCGAACTGGCCGAGCGCAACGGGATTTCGCTGCCGGCCAAGCTGTTCGACGCCAAGGGTCACTATGCCTGGAAAGACTTTCTGAGCTTTCTCGACTCCTACGATCGCGTCTGTACCGCGCTCAAGACGCCGCGCGACTTCGGCGACGTGATCTATTCGTACCTCGCTTCGGCAGCACGCGATGGCGCGGTCTATGTTGAGATGTTCTGCTCGCCGGAGCGACCGGCAGCGCTTGGCATTTCCTATGCGGCGTGGCTCGCCGCACTCACCGACGGTATCGACAGGGCTGGCCGCGAGTTCGGTATCGTCGGCCGCATCATCATCATCTGCATTCGCCACCTCGGACCGGATCGTGCCCTTGCCATGGCGAAGGCGATGATCGCCGAGCCGCATCCTTATGTCGTTGGCTTCGGCATGGGAGGCGACGAGGCGCGATTCAGGCCGATCGACTTTGCGCCGGCCTATCGGCTAGTCCATGAGAAGGGCTATGGCTGCACCGTCCATGCCGGCGAGGTCGTGGGGCCTGAAAGTGTCTGGGCGGCGATCCGCGATCTGCCGGTGACACGCATCGGCCATGGCGTGCGTTCAGCCGAAGATCCGGCGCTGATGGCGGAGCTGGCGCGACGCGGCATCGTTCTCGAGGTTTGCCCAGGCAGCAACGTGGCGCTGGGGCTTTATGCCAGTCGGGAGGTGCATCCGTTGCATCGGTTGATCGACACTGGTGTACCGGTCACGCTGAATTCCGACGATCCGCCGTTTTTCCACACCACGCTCGCCACGGAATACGAGAAGTCCGGACTGAGCGATAAGGAATTGCGCGGGATTGCACGCCGGACGATCGAGGCGTCTTTCGTCGATGCCGATACCAAGCAGCGGTTGCTGGAGAAGGTGTTGCCATGATCGCAAGAACGAGCCTGGCGCTCGGTGCCATCCTTATGGCTTTGTCCGGTACGGCTGCGCGTGCGCAGGATGCCAGCGATCTGCTGCTGGCAGTGCTCTGGACGCAGAGGTCCGTGGAATACAAGGCCAACGCATTGACGGTCTTTGCCTTGGCGCGCATTCGCCTCGACGAGGCGCTGGCCGACAAGAGCTGGACGGCGGCGCCGGCGGAGCAAACCGGCAACTACCAGGCACTGCCGCCCGCGGTCATCCTGGATATCGACGAGACGCTGCTCGACAATTCGAAATACCAAGTCTGGATGATGAAGAGCGACCAGACGTTCAGCACCAGGACCTGGAACGAGTTCTGCGCCGCCCAGATTTCGACCGCGATCCCGGGAGCGCTGGAGTTCGTGAAATATGCCGACTCCAAGGGTGTGAAGATTTTCTACATCACCAATCGCGCCGCGGAGACCGAGAAGGATACGCGCGAGAACATGCAGAAGCTCGGCTTCCCGTTGGGCGGCAATGTCGACACGTTCCTGATGCAGAACGAAAAGCCGGAGTGGGGTGGCGCCAAGAGCACGCGCCGTGCGGTGGTGACGAAGGACTATCGCGTGCTTCTGAACATCGGCGACAATTTCGGCGACTTCGACGACCGCTACCGTAGCAACGAGACCGACCGCCTCAAGGCCTACGAGGCCGATATGCCCTACTGGGGCAAGCAATGGCTGATGCTGGCCAACCCGACCTATGGCTCGTTCGACACCGCGCCCTATGGCCACGACTTCAAGAAGTCGCGTGAAGAGCAGCGTAAGGCCAAACGGGATGTGTTGGAGAGCTGGGGCGGGCCGGCCAAGTAGCCTAGATCGCGGCCTCCGACTTCGCGTCAAACAAGTGAAGACGTGCAGGGTTCATGGCGAGCTTTAGCTGGTCGTGAACCTTCATGCGCAAGGTCGGATCGACGCTCGCTACGAAGGCCGACTTGCCGACCCTCGTATCGAGCACGATCTCCGAGCCGAGCTGTTCGATCACCTCGACTTCCGCGTCGAAGCAAAGATCGGCGGGGTCGGCCGGTCCTGCCAGGTGAATATCCTCGGGCCTGATGCCCAGGGTGGCGTGGGCGCCGCTGTGGCCGTTGGCGCGGCGGGCGATCTCCTCGGGAATGCCTATCTTGAGGCCCTGGGCCTCCGCCCATAGCTTGCCGCCGCTCTCCGCCAGAGTGACATCGGCGAAGTTCATCGCCGGCGATCCGATGAAGCCGGCCACAAATTTGTTGGCCGGCGTATTGTAGAGTTCGAGCGGCTCGCCGACCTGCTGCACGATGCCGTCCTTCATGACGACCACGCGGTCGCCCAGCGTCATCGCCTCGACCTGGTCATGGGTGACGTAGATCGCCGTGGTGCCCAGACGCTCATGCAGCTTCTTGAGTTCGACTCGCATCTGCACGCGCAGCTTGGCGTCGAGATTGGAAAGCGGCTCGTCGAACAGGAAGACCTGCGGATGGCGCACGATGGCGCGGCCCAACGCCACCCTCTGGCGCTGGCCGCCCGACAGCTGGCGCGGCTTGCGGTCGAGCAGCGTCTCGATGCCGAGGATGGCGGCGGCGTTGCGCACGCGCTTGTCGATCTCGGGCTTCTCGAATTTCCGCATCTTCAGGCCGAACGCCATGTTGTGAAACACACTCATGTGCGGATAGAGCGCGTAGTTCTGGAACACCATGGCGATGTCACGATCCATGGGGGGCAGGTTGTTCACCACGGTGTCGCCGATCAGGATATCGCCGGACGTGATCGATTCGAGGCCGGCGACCATGCGGAGCGTCGTTGTCTTGCCGCAGCCCGATGGGCCGACGAAGACCATGAACTCCTTGTCGCGGACCTCGAGGCTGACGTCCTTCACGGCATGGACGTTGCCGTCATAGACCTTGTTGACGCTACGGATGCTGACAAGTGCCATGGCTTCAACCCTTGACCGAGCCGGTGAGGCCCGAAACGTAGTGTTCGACGAAGAAGGAGTAGACGATCGCCACCGGGATCGAGCCCAGCAGCGCACCGGCCATCAGCGGTCCCCAGAAGAAGACGTCGCCGCGGATCAGCTCCGACGTGACGCCAACCGGCACGGTCTTCTGGTCGGGTGAGGACAGGAAGACGAGGGCGTAGATGAACTCGTTCCAGGAAAGGGTAAAGGCGAAGATGCCGGCCGACAGGATTCCAGGCACCGCCACCGGCAGGATGATGTAGATCATCGCCTTCCAGCGCGACGCGCCGTCGATGCGGGCACATTCCTCGAGTTCCTTCGGGATGGCCTTGAAGTAGCCCATCATCAGCCAGGTACAGAAGGGGATCAGGAAGGTCGGATAGGTGAGGATCAGCGACCACGGCGTGTCGCCGAGCTGAAAATTGCGGATGATCTCGGCCAGCGGGATGAAGAGCAGCGTCTGTGGCACCAGATAGGTGACGAAGATCACCGTGCCGAGGCCACCAGCGAAGGGAAAGTTGAGGCGGGCCAGCGCATAGCCCGCGAGCACACCGCAGAACAGCGAGATCACCGTCGATACCGCGGCGATGAACATCGTGTTCAGCATCCATCGCCCGAACGAGGTTTCCTCGAACAGGTAGAGGATGTGATCCAGCGTCGGATTGTTGGTCCAGAACGGCTGGTAGTTCGCTGCATTCCATGGCCGGTAGAGCTCACCGTCCGGCCGGAAGGTCGTGATGATCATCCAGTAGAAGGGGAAGAGGAGGACGAACACGAAGAGAATGAGCGGGATGTTGTAGAAGACCCACTTACGCCAAGTTGCGCCTTCGATCATGACCGGGTCTCCCAGCTCATCGGGTTTCAACGCGACGGATGTAGAGGAGCTGCACCACCACGATCAGGAACAGGAAGGGGAACATGGCGAGCGAAACCGCCGCTCCCTCCGAGAGCAGCCCGGTGCCGATACCGAGCTGGTAGGCATAGGTCGCGAAGAGGTGGGTGGCATTGGCCGGGCCGCCGCCGGTCATCACATAGACGAGCTGGAAGTCGGCGAAGGTCTGGATCACCGAGAACAGCACCACCACCATGGTGACAGGCAGCAGCAAGGGCCAGGTGACGTGCCAGAAACGTTGCCAGGGCCGGGCGCCGTCGATGGCGGCGGCTTCCTGCAGCTCGGGACTGATCGTCTGCAAGCCGGCCAGCAGGCTGATGGCGAAGAAGGGCACGCCGCGCCAGACATTGACGATGATGATCGAGGTCATCGCGAGATCAGGATCGCCCAGCCAGTTGATGCGCTGAGTGATGATGCCGAGCTGGAACAGCGTCCAGTTGATGACGCTGAAAGTGGGGTCGAACATCCACTTCCAGGCGAAGGTCGACAGCACCGTGGGAATGATGAAGGGCAGCAGGATGAAGGCGCGGACCAGGGCCTTTCCCTTGAAGTGGCGATTGAGCAGCATCGCCAGCCACAGGCCCAGCGCCAGCTTGAACACGGTCGTGACGCCCGTGTACCAGAAGGTGTTCCAGACGGACGTCCGGAAGATGCTGTCGTTCCAGACCTTGTCGAAGTTCTTCAGCCCGACGAACTCGCCCTTGATGCCGACGCGCGTGCTGTTGAGCGATAACAGCACGCCCTCGACGAAGGGATAGGCGATGAACAGGCCGAGCAGCACCGCTGTCGGCACGAGCAGCGCGAAGGCGAGCCAGCGCTCGTCCTCCATGCGCCGCAGTCGCGGGGTTGGTCGGGCCACTGAGCCCGAAACTGCGGTCACCGCCATGATCCACTCACCGGTTGGACTACGCGAACGTCGTTATGGACCTCACGCCGTGTAGATTTTCTTGAGTTCGGCCTCGGCCCACTTCACCGCGTCCTCGGCCGGCATGCCTTGCACGGCCTTGGCGTACATATCGGTGATGATGTACTTCGATAGTGCTTCGGCAGCCCTGGCATTGGGCGGTCCGGCATGACCCGGAGCCTGTCCGAGCTTTGCGGCGACCTTGAAGGGGGCCATGACGGGATCTTCCGTCCATGTCTTATGGCCTTCCCACTTCTCCGTGCAGGGCGTTGCGAAGCCTTTCTGCGAGACGAACCACTTTTCGAAGTTCTTCTCGGTGTGGATCCACTTCAGGAACTCCTTCGCGGCATCCTGATTCTTGGAATACTTCATCAGCATGTGCGACTGCAGGAGGTGCATGCCGAACTGTCCTGCAGGGCCCGCCGGTAGAGGCGAGTGCAGGATGTCCTTGTTCATCGGCTCGCCCTTTGCGGTCTTGTACTGATCGGGCTTGCGCAGGGTTTCGATGTAGATCGAGGCGCCGTTCAACGTCGCGGAGATGGTTTGCGACAGGAACGCACGGTTGTTGTTGGTGTCGTCCCACGCAAGACCACCCTCGTCGCAGCCATCCTTCCAGAAGCCCTGCATGAACTTCACCGACTCGACGGTCTCCTTGCTGTTGATGATCACCTTGCCCGCTGGATCGACTTCCATGCCGCCCCAGGACCACATGTACGGATAGGTGAAGGTCGGCGCGTCACCGAAGGTGTGTCCCAACGTCTGTCCGATCGGATGACCTTTGGCCTTCAGCTTCTTGGCGACGTCGCGATACTCGACCCAGGTCTTGGGGAAGGATGTCGCCCCGACTTCCTCGAACCAGGATTTGCGATAGGCGATCATGCCGCCGATCACTGCCCACGGCATGCCCATGAACATCTTGCCGTCGCTACAGATCGAGCGGGCGTACTTGTACATACCGCCTTCCGCTTTGGCGATGGACTCGGCGATGTCGGTGACGTCGACGACGCTGTTCGCGTACAGATAAGTCTGGTTGTTGAACGCCATGATCAGGTCGGGACCGGCGCCCGACTGGATCGCGGCGGTAGCGCGCGGCTGCAGGTCGTTGCCGTTCACCGTCTCGAGATTGATCTTCAGGCCCAGCTGCTTCTCGGCTTCCGGAAGCAGCTCGCGTCTCAGCAACGTGTCGGAAGCGGGAACAAAGTCGACCCACTTCAACCAGTGAACCGTCTTCTGCTGCGCGTACGCGGGGGTGCGACCAGTGGCAAGAATTCCCGCCAGGCCGCCCAACGACACGGCGGCCGTACCGCCGGCAAGCTTAAGCACGCTACGACGCTTGGTCTTGGCCATGTTGTCCTCCCGGGACTGCCGCCTCGTTGGACGGCTTCGTTGTTGCCGTCATCGTAGGCATCTGGGAGGAGGTGACGCAAGCCGGGATACGGAATTTTTACCAGCGAGAGTTGGATTCGCTGTGCGATTGCTACTCCAGCAGCGAACGCAGCATCCACGCCGACTGCTCGTGCACCGTCAGGCGCTGCGTGAGCAGGTCCGCTGTCGGCTCGTCGCTGGCTTTGTCGGCTATTGGAAAGACTTCGCGGGCGGTGCGGGCGACAGCCTCATGGCCGTCCACCAGGATGCGCACCATGTCGAGCGCCTTCGGCGGCTTGGCAGGCGCGTCGGCGAGCGAGCTCAGCTTGCCGAACTGGCCGTACGAACCCGGCGCCGGATAGCCCAGGGACCGGATGCGCTCGGCGATCGGATCGACGGCATTCCAGAGCTCGGTGTACTGCGTCATGAACATGGTGTGGAGCGACGTGAACATCGGCCCGGTCACGTTCCAATGGAAATTATGCGTCGTGAGATAGAGCGTGTAGGTGTCGGCCAGCAGGTGGCTCAGTCCCTCGGCGATCTTCTTGCGGTCTGCTTCCTTGATGCCGATCGAAATTGCAGGCGTCTTTGCCATAGGCTGCTCCAGATGTTGTCTGGTCTGGAAAGTATCAGGCCCGGTGGTAGGGACAACTATACGAACGGCTAGATCAATTCCGGATCGAGGGTGAAGAGTTCCTGGGCGCGGCCGACGCCGCGTAGTGCGAAGCGGCCGACGGAAACGAGTCCGGCCCGCTCGCGCGCCGACAGGGAGGTCGCGAAGGCCGAGGAGACCAGCACCGGCCGGTCAACGGAGCGGCACATCGAGGCGATGCGGCTGGTCTCGTTGACGGCGGGACCCACCACGGTGAAGTCGAGTCGGTCGACGCTACCGACATTGCCGTAGAACACCTCGCCGACATGAAGGCCGATATAGACGGATGTCACCGGCCGTTCTTCTGCCCGCCGCTTCTCGTTCAGCTCCTTGATGCGCGCCCGGAGATTTTCTTCAGCCAGCAGAGCGCGCCGGCACGCCTCGGCTGGATCATCGGCACGGAACAGCGCCAGCGTGCCGTCGCCGATCAGCTTCAGCACGTCGCCGCCCGCTTCGTGGATCGCGGTAATGACCGCCTCGGCATAGTCGTTCAGCAGCGGAATGATCTCACCGGGCTGCGCGGTGTCGGTGATGGTCGTGTAGCCGCGCAGGTCGGAGAACCAGAGCGCGGCCTCGATACGGTCGGCGACGCCGCGTTGGGTGCGTCCCCCCAGTACGCGTCTTCCCGCGTCGCGACCGAGATAGGTCTCGACCAGCGTGTGAGCGACGTTTGCCAGCGCCGCGCTCTTGATGGCAAGGCCCAGGACCGGCACGAGCTGGCGAAGTGCTGCAATGCATTCGTCGCTGAAGCCGCCGGGGCTGCGTGTCGACCAGCCGGAATAGACGCAATCCATCTCGCCGATCGTGGCATCGGTCGCGAAGCGGTACACGAAGACGATGTAGTCCGTGTGGCCCAGCTCCTTCATCTCCTGGATGATGGAGAAGTCGGCGGGCTCGCCAAAACCGATGCGGCGACGCAGTTCCTCACCACCAGTCTGCAGCAGGTGATAGAAGGGACTGCGGTGCCAGGATTCCGCGGCGGCACCTTCGGTCGTTCGGCCGTAGGTGGTGGCTGCCTTCTCCTCGACATCGTCATTGCGCCAGCGGAAGACGGTGCCTTCGTGCACGGGATGGAGCGTGTCGATGACGACGAGCGCCCGCGTCACCGGCAGGCCCGCTTCGTTGCACTTCTCGCAGAACTCGCGCAGCAGGTCGAATTCCTGCGCACCTTCGAGGCCGCGGCGAACGATCCAATTGGTGATGCGGTCGACGTTTGTGGCTGTCATGGGACTATCGCCCCATCAACTCACGCGATCCCTGAAATGGCAAGCCGCGCGATGGCCCTCGGCAACCGCAGCAAGAACGGGATCCTGTGACACGCAGATGTCGGCCTTGAGCGGGCAGCGCGGATGGAAGTGACAGCCCGGCGGCGGGTTGAGCGCGCTGGCGATCTCGCCGCGCGCCTTGGCCTTGGCGCTGATGACAGCGCGATGGAAGGGATCGGGGATCGCGGCGATCAGGGCACGCGTATAGGGATGGCGCGGATTCTCGAAAATTTCCTGCCAGCCGCCCTGCTCGACGATGCGGCCGAGATACATTACCGCCACACGATCGCTGACATGTTCGACCACGCCGAGATCGTGGCTGATCATGATGTAGGCCAGCCCCAACTCGTCCTTGAGTTCGAGCAGCAGGTTGATGATCTGGGCGCGGATCGACACGTCGAGCGCCGAGACCGGCTCGTCGCAAAGCACGAGCTTGGGCTTCAAAATCAAGGCGCGTGCGATGCCGATCCGCTGGCGCTGGCCGCCGGAGAATTCATGCGGATAGCGATCGGCCTGCTCGGGCCGGAGGCCGACCCTGGCCATCATGTCGGCGACACGCGCTTCGACTTCGGCCTTGTCGGTGACGCCATGCAGGCGCAACGGATCGGCCAAGGTGCGACGCACCGTCTGGCGTGGATTGAGTGAGGCGTAGGGGTCCTGGAAGACCATCTGCACCGTGCGCGCCATCCTCATGCGGTCCGGCGCCTTGGTGCCTGAAATCTCCTGGCCGTCGACGCCGATCGTCCCGCGAGTCGGTGGCAGGAGGCCCATGATGGCAAGCGCCAGGGTGGACTTGCCGCAGCCCGATTCGCCCACCAGCCCCAGGCATTCGCCGGGCTTCACATCGAGGGTGACGCCGTCTACGGCCTTCAGAGTCTTGATGCCGCCGCCCAGAGCATTGCCGACCTTGAAATGAACGGCGAGGTCGTCGAGGGAAAGCAGAGACTCAGCCATGGTGATGGCACCTGACAAGACCTTCGGCCGGCAGCGGCGTCGCCTCGGGCACCACTTCACGGCAGACCTCGGTGACGGAAGGGCAGCGCGGATTGAAACGGCAGCCCGCCGGATAATTGGCGATCGAGGGAACCACGCCCGAGATTTCACGCAACCGCTGGCGCCCACGCTTGGAGCGCTCGCCGAGCCGCGGCAGGGAATCGACCAGGCCTCGCGTGTAGGGGTGGCTCGGCGTGGCGAAAATGGCTTCCGCCGCCTGGCTCTCGACGATGCGGCCGGCGTACATCACGGCCACGCGCTTGCACATGTTGGCGACCAGCCCGAGATCGTGGCTGATCATCAGGATCGCCGTGCCCTTGGCGGCACACAGCTCGGCCATCAGGTCGATGATCTCGGCCTGCACCGTGACATCGAGTGCCGTCGTCGGTTCATCGGCGACCAGCAGGTCGGGGCCGCAGGCCAGTGCGATGGCGATCATCACGCGCTGGCGCATGCCGCCCGAGAGCTGGTGCGGATAGTCTTTGATCCGCCGCTCCGGCGAGGGCACGCGTACCTGACGCAGCGCATCCTCGGCGCGGTCCATGGCCTCGTTCCAGCCCATGCCTTCGTGCAGCACGAACATCTCGGCGATCTGCTTTCCGACCGGCGACAGCGGATTGAGCGCCGTCATCGGTTCCTGGAAGATCATCGCAATGCGCTTGCCGCGCAGCCGTCGCATCTCGGCGGCCGAGGCGTTCTGGATTTCCTCGCCATCGAGTACGATGCGGCCACCGCCCAATGACAAAGGCCGACGCAGCAAACCCATGACGGCCAGCGCCGTGATGCTCTTGCCGCATCCCGATTCGCCCACGAGCCCGAAGGCTTCGCCGCGGCCGATCTCGAACGATACGTTCTCGACGGCATTGTAGGCGGCGCCATCACCTGCGAGGGAAATGCGCAGATTGTCGACCTTGAGAAGAGGGACAGTCATGTCCGCCTCGTGGTCGACTGCGGATCGAGGATATCGCGCAGGCCATCGCCCAGCAGGTTGAGGCCGAGCACGGTGAAGAAGATGGCGAGTCCGGGGAAGACCGAGAGCCACGGCGCCGTCGTGATCTGGTCGCGTGCCTCCGAGAGCATGCTGCCCCAGCTCGGGAAGGGCGGGCGGATACCGAGGCCGAGGAACGACAGTGCCGCCTCGGACAGGATGGCGCCGCCCATGCCGAGCGTGGCGATCACGATCAGCGGTCCCAGGATGTTGGGCAGAACCTGCGTGAACATGATGCGCAGGTCGCCATAGCCCAGAATGCGAGCGGCTTGGACGTAGCCTTGGCTCTTCAAGGACAGAACCTGAGCGCGCGCGATGCGGCAGGAGTAGGACCAGCTCGTGAGGCCGAGCGCGATCACCAGGCTCACCAGGCCAGGGCCGAGGATCGCCATGATGGCGAGCGCGAAGACCAGCGAGGGGATCGCCAGCATCAGGTTGGTGAGGCCGCTCACCAGATCGTCCCACCAGCCACCCCAGTAGCCGGCCGTGAGGCCGAGGGTCACGCCAATGAGGCTGTTGCAGATCTGGCTGATGATGCCGACGCTCAGCGAGATGCGAGCGCCGTAGACGATGCGCGAATAGATATCGCGGCCCTGTGCATCGGTGCCGAACGGATATTCGAGGCCGGGTGGAATCTCGGCGTTCATAAGATTGGCGTCCATCACCGGGTCGGTGAGGGCAATCCAGGGCGCCAGGACCGCCGCCATGATGGCCGTGGCAACCAGGCCACCGCCGACCCAGAGGGACATCCCGCCTTTCAGCCTGAGGCGGGGCAGTTTGATCGCAGTGCTCATTGATACCGGATCCGGGGATCGATCACGACATAGGCGAGATCGACCAGTGTGTTGATGGCGAGGAAGAACAGCACGATCATCAGGATGCAGCCCTGAACTGTCGGCATGTCACGCTGGAACACCGAGTCGACCATCAGCGAACCAACGCCCGGCCACGCGAACAGCTTTTCGACGACGACCGCCTGGCCCATCAGCGAGCCGAACTGCAGGCCGACGATGGTGATGACCAGGACGAGGGCATTGCGCAGCACATGCCATTCGACGACGCGGCGCTCGCTCATGCCCTTGCTGCGCGCGGTCCGGACGAAGTCGGCGTTCAGCACGTCGAGCACGGCGGCACGTGTCGTGCGGGCCAGCAAGGCCATTGGCCCCACCCCCAGCGCAACTGCCGGCAAGATGAGGTGGCGCAATCCTCCGTCGCCATAGCCGAAGCTTGGTAGCCACTGGAGCTTCAGGGCAAACAGATACATCAGCATCAGGCCGAACCAGAACTGCGACAGCGACAGGCCTGAAATGGCACCCACCATCGAGGCCGTGTCGATCCAGCTGCCAGGCTTGAGAGCGGCCAGGAACCCGAGAGTGACCCCTACCGCGATGGCGAAGGTCATGGCGGCCAGGACCAGCTTCAGCGATGGCCAGATGCGATTGCTCAGCATCTTCGTCACGGGTTCGCGCGTGCGGAAAGACGTGCCGAGGTCGCCCGTGACGGTGGCGGCGACGTACTTACCGAAACGTTCGATCAGAGGGTCGTCGAGGCCCATCTCCTTGCGCATGCGTTCCATCACGGCAGGGTCGATGGTCGAGCGCCCGTCCTCGTTCATGCCGGAGATAAAGCTGCCGGGCAGGACGGAGAACAACAGGAAGACGAGGGCGATGACGGCGAGCAGCGTCGGGATGACGTTTGCGAGGCGGCGGCCGAGGACAAGAAGCATTGTGCAGACTCTGGAGGCCCTCGCTGGCGCTCAGGATGACAGCGGCGCCGTCATTCCGAGCGGAGCGAGGAAACCCTCACTTCTTTCTTGTTACTTGGCGGGCGATTTCGCGTCGACCCAGATGTCCTCAGGATACTGATGTGTGATCTCGGTCGGGTTGGCCTGCAGGCCGTGCACCCACGGCTGATAGGCCAGCACGGCCTTGTTGTAATTGAAGAACCACACCGGCGCTTCTTCGAAGAGCAGGTTGTTGGCCTTCTTCAGGAGTTCTTCGCGCTTGGCCATATCGCCTTCCTGGGCGGCATCGTCGAGCAGCTTGTCGAACTCCGGATTGTTGAAGCCGGTGTAGTTGCAAGCCGTGCGCGGCGTCTTGGAGTAATAGCAGCGCAGCGTCGCCAGCGAATCGGGGCCGGTGAGGCTCGAGGCGATCAGTGACTGGTGGTCGCCCTTCATCAGCAACTCGGTCAGCACCGTGACCTCGACCAGCTTGGGCTTGGCCTTGATGCCGACCCTGGCCAGCATCGGGATCACCGCTTCGACGATCGGCAGGCCCCAGCTCTCGTTCTGGCTGGTCGTCCACTCGAACTCGAAGCCGTTGGGGTAACCCGCCTCGGCCAGCAGCTTCTTGGCCTTCTCGGGGTCGAACGGATAGGACTTCACCGTCTTGTCGAAGGCGGCGGCCGAGGGCGGCAGCCAGCTCGTCGCGCGATAGGCCTTGTCCTTGACCAGACGCGAGATGATCAGATTGGAGTCGATCGCGTAGTTGATCGCCTGACGCACGCGCTTGTCCTGGAACGGTTTGATCGAGGAGAGGTTCATGTGCATGGAGCGCGTGAACATCTCGGCCACTTCGAGGATGCCCTTGGAAAGCTGCGGATCGGCGCGATAGGCGACGTACTGCGCAGGCCCCAGGATCGAGGTGTCGATTTCCTTGTTGCGGAAGGCCACGTCGCGCGCGGCTGCTTCGGCCATGATCATGACGTCGACCCGGTCGAGGTAGGGCTTGCCGGCCTTGTAGAACTTGTCGAAGCGCTCGGTGCTGACGCGCGACCCCGGAATGTGTTCCTTGAACTTGAAGGGGCCGAGGCCGACCGGATTGGAGGCAAAATTGCCCTTCTCGACCTCTTCCTTGGGCAGGATGGCGGTCGAACCGGCGAAGAAATAGTAACCCGGGTCGACACGATCGGTGATCGTCATTTCGAGGGTGAAGTCGTCGATCTTCTTGAGGCCGGAGATTTCCTTGGCCTGGCCCTTCTCGACATCGACCGCGCCCTTGATCAGTCGGACATAACGGGCAGCGGGGTAGCCCTTGCTGCCATCCATGATGCGGGTGAACGACCAGATGATGTCGTCGGCCGTCATCTTGCGGCCGTTATGGAACAAGGCGTCGTCGCGCAACTTGTAGGTGTAGGTGAGGCCGTCGGCCGACACGGACACCGACTTCGCCAGTTCGAGGACCAGCTTTCCTTCTTTGGTGTCCCAATTGTAGAGCGTGCGATGGATCGCCTTGTTGACGATGTCGTCCTGGGCGCGAGGCGTCACGTGGGGATCGAGGCTGCCGAAGCTCGCGGCATAGGGCGCCGTCATACGGAGCACGCCACCCTTGCGCGGCGTGTCCTGCGCCTCCGCGGTTCCGAACGCGAGGACGGCCAGTGCCGCACCTGCCAGCCAACTCCAAGATTTCATAGCTCCCATCCCTTCGGTTCTCGTTGGAGCGATCTGAACACTGCACGCCCCGTGTCGCAAGAGGCGAACACGTCGATCCACGTTAGGGACGCCGATCGCGGGCCAGCCATGCTAGAACGGAGACTTGCAAAGGAGAGGCCAAGGCGTGATCGAGCGGTCGATAATGTGGGTGAACGCGGGGCTGTGCGCTGTCGCCTTGGGTGCCGCAGCATTACCGGACGAGGGACGGGCCGAGAGCGCGCTCAGGATCGTCATGTCCTCGGATCTCAAGATCGTCGATCCGGTCTGGTCGTCGATCCAGATCAGCCGCACGCACGGCTATCTCGTCTACGATACGCTGTTCAGCGTCGACGCCGATCTCAAGCCCCAGCCGCAGATGGTGGAACGCCACGCGGTCAGTCCGGACGGATTGGAATATAGCTTCACCTTGCGCGAAGGCCTCACCTGGCACGACGGCACGCCGGTGACGGCGGCCGACTGCGTGGCCTCACTGCAGCGCTGGATGCCGCGCGACACGATGGGCCAAAAGCTCTTGGCCAACCTCAAGGAGCTGGTCGCCGTCGATCCTCGCACCATCCGGCTGACGCTGTCGGGTCCCTATGCCTTCGTCCTGGAGTCGCTGGCCAAGCCCGGTGGCGTCGTGCCTTTCATGATGCCCGAGCGACTGGCCAAGACGCCCGGTAACCAGCAGATCACCGAGTCGGTCGGCTCCGGGCCCTTCAAGTTCAAGGCCGACGAGTGGAAGCCCGGCGAGAGGACCGTCTACATCAAGAACGAGGCCTATAAGGCGCGGTCGGAACCACCGAGCAACTTCGCCGGCGGCAAGGTCGCCAAGCTGGACCGGGTCGAGTGGGTGGCGATCCCGGATCCGCAGACCGCCGTGAGTGCCTTACAGGCAGGCGAAGTCGATGCGGTCGAGCTGATCTCGGTCGATCTGCTGCCGCTGGTCGAGGGCGCCAAGTCGCTGGCCATCGTGCGCAGTGCTCTCCCCAATCAGTTCAGCCTGCGGCCGAACTGGCTGCATCCGCCGTTCGACAATTCCAAGGTGCGCGAGGCGCTGGGCTATCTCGTGAACCAGCCCGATTTCGTCGTCGCGGCCATCGGCGACCCGCGCTTCTACCGGGTCTGCAAATCCTACTTCGTCTGCGGCACGCCGCTCGCCAGCGATGTCGGAATGGAAGGACGTCTGGAAGGCAATGTCGCCAAGGCCAAGGAGCTGCTGGCCGAGGCGGGGTACAAGGGCGAGCCCATCGTGCTGCTGCACGCCACGGATATTCCTGCCATCGCCCGGCTGGCGCCAGTTGCGAAGGCCCAGCTCGAGCGCGCGGGCTTCAAGGTCGACATGCAGTCGATGGATTGGCAGACGCAGATCAGCCGCTTCGTGCGTCGCGATCCGCCTGATCAGCGCGGTTGGAACCTGGTGACGGCGAGCTGGGGCGCCCTCGACGTGGTCGATCCCGTGGTCTCCGCCTTCCTGAACGCGGCTTGTGACAAGGCCACGGGCGGCTGGCCGTGCGACAAGACGATGGAAGAGCTTCGCGACCGTTTTGCGCGCGAGCAGGATCCGGCGAAGCGCAAGGCGATCGCCGCCGAAATCCAGGCGCTCGCTGTGAGAGCGGGAATGTATTTCCCGCTGGGTGAGTGGTTCAACATTGGTGCCTACAGCACCAAGGTTCGCGGCATTCTCGCGACACCCGCCGCGACCGTCTTCTGGAACATGGAGAAGACGGCTCGCTGAGCGCGCTTGTCAGGCCGGCACGCAGTAGCCGTCGCGACGCGGGTCGCAGCCGCCGGTGAACATGCCGGTCTCGGGGTCGACCGCCACGCCCTGCATGCCGCCGACCTTCATGGTCCAGTCCGGACCGGTCGTGACGTTGTGGCCGAGCTTGCGCAGGTCGGCATGCACATCACCCGGCAGCCGCGCCTCCAGCAACACTTCGGCGCCGTCGGTCAGGCGGCCGCGCGGGGCTTCGATCGCCTGCTGCAGCGGCAGGCCGAAGTCGACGTATTGGACCATCGCCTGCGCCTGGGTTTGCAGGATGCCGTAGCTGCCCGGCGTGCCCAGGGCCAAGACAGGATTGCCGTCCTTGATCGAGATCGAGGGCGCCATGCACATCGGGAGCTGTTCGCCCGGCTTCACGCGGTTGGGACTCTTCGGATTGACGTCCGCCCAGTAGAGGAAATTGTTGAGGCAAAGGCCGGTGCCGGGCACCACGATGCCCGAGCCGAAGACACTGCCGAGGCTCTGCGTCAGGCAGATGAGGTTGCCTTCGTTGTCGGCCACGGAGAACGACGTCGTATGGCTTTCATCGACGGCCGACACGGGTTCGTTGGTCGGCGTCCACTGCTCGGTCGGTCCGATCACCGGTTTGCCGTCGCGCACGCGGGCACGCAGGCTTTCGACATGGTTGTCGGACAGGATTTCCGCGAGCTTCTGCGGCGCCGGAATGCCGGTCGCGATGCGCACCCCGGCGGCAAGGCGGATGGCGCGCAGCACCGTATCGAGATGCTCCGTCGAGTTGCGCTTCATCTTGGCGAGGTCGAAGCCGTCGAGGATGCGCAGGGTCAGTAGGAACTGGAATCCCTCGCAGGGCGGCGGCGGGACATGCACGGTGCGGCCGCGATAGGAGACCGCCACGGGATCGCGCCAGGTGGCCTTGGCCGCCATGATGTCGTCCATGACCATGCAGCCGCCGAGTTCGGTCAGCCGTTCGAGGATCTTCTGCCCGAGCGCGCCGCCGTAGAGCAGGCCGGGGCCTTCGGTGGCCAGCGCTTCCAGGGTGCGGGCGAGGTCAGGCTGCTTCAGCACGAAGCCCGGCTTAACCGTGCCGGCGCCCGCGGTGTAGACGCGCGACCATTCGGGATGCAGGGCCTTGTAACCGGCAAGCTCGCCGGCCACGCCCTGGATTTCCTCGAGGTTGAACTCGATGAGCTGGAAGCCGTCACGCGCGATGGCGATCGCGGGGGCGAAAAGCTCCGGTAGCTTCTTCTTGCCGTGCGCTTTGTTGAGTTCGCACCAGCCCGCGAGATTGCCCGGTGCGCCGACGGCCACGGCGCCGCGTTGGAGCTGGCTGCGGTTGCTGAGCTTGTCGATGGGAAAGTTCTTCGAGATCTGGCCTACGAAGTCGAGCGTGCGGACGCGCTTTTCCTTGGCGATGTAGCAGGTCGCCACGCCCCGGCCGGCCAGTCCGGACATGTAGGGTTCCACGACATTCAAAGCTGCTGCCGTGGCGACCGCAGCGTCGAAGGCATTGCCGCCGTTCGACAGGATGCGTGCTCCGGCGGCGGCGGCCAGCGGATGGGCTGCAGCGACCATGCCGTGCCGCGATGCGATTGTCGGACGTTTGCCGTGTTGCAGCATCCCTCGATCTCTCCCCGTTGAGCACAAGGGATGGATCGTGCCGATTTCGGAACGCCGTCACCAGAGCGAATTGCGCATTCTGTCCTGCGCTTGCTTAAATGCAGCCATGTCGGTCACATGCCGCATTGCTCTCGGCTGTGATGAACAAGAGACCCAAGCCGACGGCGCCGGAGCAGATTCGCGCTTTCATAAAGGCGGAAAAGGAAAAATGGATGATGCTGGTCAAGGCAGCCGGCATTGATCCGGAATGATGGGAGAGAAGTGATGAGTGGAGAAAAGCGCCTCGAGTTCGGCTGGTTCCTGCCGACCGCCGGCGACACCACGGCCTATGGGCTGGCGAGTGCCCAGGTGGCGCCGTCGATGCCGCTGTTCGACAAGATCGTCGACGCCGCCGAGGCGGCCGGCTTCGAATACATGCTGGTGCCGGTGCAGACGGCCTGCTGGGAAGCCTGGATTGCCAGCGCCATGATGGTGGCGCGCTCCAAGTCGATGCGCATGCTGGTGGCAGCCCGGCCGAGCTACATCAATCCGGTACTACTGGCCAAGATGATCACCACCTTCGATCAACTCTCGGGCGGGCGCATCTGCATCAACCTGATCGCGGGCCAGAGCGAGACCGAGAACGCCGCCGAGGGCATCAAGTGGGGCAAGGAAGAGCGCTACGAGATCATGGACGAGGAAGTCTCGATCCTGAAGGCGCTCTGGACCACACGCGGCCCCGTGCATTTCGATGGCAAGTTCTATCAATTGAAGGGCGCGCAGATCCGACCCTATCCGCTGCAGAAGCCCTACCCGAAATTCTATCTCGGCGGCGGCTCCAAGCAGGCCTGGGAAATCTCGGCCAAGCATTCTGACGTGCACCTCTTCTGGGGTGACACCTACGAACGCATCCGCGCCAACATGGCAGAGATCAAGACGATGGCGGCCCATCACGGTCGCGAGAAGGAGATCGGCTTCGGCATGCGCCTGCAGATCGTCTGCCGGCCGACCGAAAAGGAAGCCTGGGAGTTTGCCCACGGGCTCGTTGCCCATGCATCGGAGGGCCAGAAGCAGTTCGTGCAGCAGCACTTTGCGACGTCGGAGGCCAACCGTCGCGTGCGCGAACTGGCGTCGATTGGCGAGACGATCGAGCCGCATCTGTGGACCGGCATTACCCAGGTGCGGCCCGGTGCGGGGATTGCGATCGTTGGCGATCCCGAGCAGTGCGCCGACACCTTGCAGAAGTTCATCGATCTCGGCTGTCACTCCTTCTGCCTGTCGGGCTATCTGCACGACGAGGAAGCGGAACGTTTCGGCAAGTGGGTGATGCCGATTCTGCGCGAGCGCAATCGCGAGCGCATGCTGGCGGCCTGAGGCTGATGCAGCGGGCCACCCTTCCGGACATCAGTGCCCGCCAGCTCGAGGCCGTCCTGGCTCTCGTCGAGTATGGTAGCTTCGTCGCCGCGGCAGCCCGGCTTCGCCTATCGCAACCCACGCTGACGCGGGCGATCAAGCGGCTGGAGACGGCGCTCGGCGTGCGCCTGTTTGACCGCAGCACGCGGCGGGTCCAGATCACGGCGGCGGGCCGTGAGTTTGCGGCGGTCGCCGAGCGTATGCTGAACGATCTCGGCATCACGGTGCAGAGCGTTCGCGAGGTTGCGGAGGAACGGCGCGGTCTCGTCGTGTTGTCGACGATCATGTCGGTGGCCGGCGGACGGCTGCCGTCGATTGTCGCGGCCTATCGCGCCGACCGGCCAGGGGTCGAGATTCATATTCGTGAAGGCGTGCACGCGACGGTGCTTGAAGACGTGAGGAGCGGCGTCTCCGATTTCGGCATCGGCTATGTCGACGAGCTGCCCGACTTCGTCATCGGCACGGCGCTCGGTCGCGAGACCTTCTGTGCCGTCATGCCGGCACGTCACAGGCTGGCGGGCCGGCGGAAGGTCAGCCTGGCCGATCTGGCCAGCGAGACGATCGTGGCCCTGCCGACCGGCTCGCGCACCCGCCGTACCATCGACGCCGCGGCGGCGACTGTCGGCGTGCCGCTGCGCCAGATGGTCGTCGTCACCCAACTCGCCACCATGCTTGCGTTCGTCGGGGCAGGCGTCGGTGTCGGACTTGTGCCGAAAGGTACCACGCGGGGTCCGTTGGCGAGGGGCTTGCGAGCGGTGCCGCTCAGCGAGCCCCGGCTCGTCCATCGCTTGGGATTGATCGCCCTGCGGGAACGAGAACCGACGCCGGCTGCGTCCGGCCTGCTGGCTTTCCTGCGGCGCGAATGGGCACGCTCCGATTGATGCGTCTTTTGCAACAATCCTGTCTATCAGCTTGATCTTGGCATAGCGCGTCCAGTGGCTATGCTGGCCATGGAGGACTATCCGTGCAACTGGCCTCGCGCATATACGATGCCGACAGCATCTCGGCCGTTCAGGAGCTTTATCACTCCAACGGCTGGACCGATGGACTGCCCATCGTGCCGCCGACGCAAGAGGCGGTCGAAGCCTGCCTCGAATGGGCGATGATGCCGCCCGACCAGCTCATCGGCATCGAGCCGGTGCGCGGTCTCGCCATCACTGCCGAGAAGCTTGCGATCAATGCCGTGATGGCAGGCTGCCTGCCGATGCATTTCCCCGTCGTCGTAACCGCCTGGATGGCCATGATGCAGGAAGAGTTCCTGATGCATGGCGCCACGGCGAGCACCGGCGGCTGCGCCGTACTGATCGTGCTGAACGGTCCCATCCGGCTCGAGCTAGGCGCGGGCGGCACGTTCAATGCGTTGGGCAATTCCGATCGCGCCACGGCGGTCATCGGACGGGCTATCCGGCTTTGCCTGATCAACCTGATGGACGTGCGGCCGGGCGCCATCGACCGTTCGACGCTCGGCCATCCGGGCAAGTTCTCCTACTGCGTCGCCGAGGACGAGGAAGATACGACGTGGCTGCCGCTCGCCGAACAACGCGGCGTGCCGAAGGGCGCGTCTTCCGTGACGGTGATGGCGGCTGGCGCCCCACGCCAGCTCATGAACGAATGGACGACCAAGCCCGAAGAAATTCTCGAGACCTTCGCGGCCGAGATGCGCGCCAACCTGCGGCATTACTCGATCCATCCCGGCAACTATGCGCTGATCATTCCCAAGCAGCTGCGTGAGCATCTGCAGGCCGGCGGATGGACCAAGAGCGACATCGCTGGCTTCATCCATGAGCGGGCACGCATCCATCGCCGCGAATGGGCCGAAGTCGGCAAGGGCGCCGTCGTGCGGGACCGTGGGGACAGTGTCTATCCGGCCATGGAGTCGGCCGACCAGCTCCTGGTCGTTGCAGCTGGCGGGCCGGCCGGTGGCTTCGGCGCCGTCATTCCGCCCTGGCTCGGGAACAAGAGCCATGCCGTGACCTTGCCTATCGGCGTTTGCGTCGACTGCGAACCGGCCAAGAAGTGACAGAGATATTCAAGAGTAGAGGATTTCCATGACCTTCCGCGTTCTCGATCCGACACCTGGAACGACCGCTCCGCTCGGCCAGCTCGCGCCGCGTCTCGACACGTTGCAGGGCAAGACCGTCGGTTTCATCTCCAATGGCAAGGAAGGCACCAAGGGTTTCTTCAAGCACCTGGACCAGATCCTGCGGGATGAGTACGGCGTGGCGAACGTCGTGAGCCGCACCAAGTCGAATTACAGCGCGCCGGCTGACGCCCATATCGTGGCGGAGATCAAAGGTTGGGATGCCGTCGTCTCAGGCCTTGGAGATTGAGGAAGCTGTTCATCGTGCAGTCTGCACGACTCTGTTACAGCTGAACGACTTCAGGTTCCCGCCTTCAGCGTGATGACGGCGCGGTTCGCCAGTGCGGCCGAGATGATGAGCGGCGTGCTGGGCATGCCGGGCTATCGCTTCGCCCAGATCGGCCATCCGGTCAGCAGCGCTACCGACGACGAATTGCGCGCGATGGCGCGCACGGCGATCGAGCAGGGCAGGAGCATGCTGCTCAAGTCCTGAACGACCGTCCTTGCATGCAACCTTGGGCAATAGCGCGCGTTGCCTCGGTCAGCCGCAAGGAAAGGGAATTCAGGGCATGAAGCCGCTGACAATCTTCGGAGTTCTGCTGATTGCGATCGGTGTTGCCGGTCTGGCGATCGACAACATCTCGTTCACCGAGCGCAAGACCATCGTCGATGCCGGACCGCTCAAGGTCACGGCCGACGAGCAGCGCACCATCCCGGTCCCGACCATTGCCGGCGTGATTGCCGTTGTGGCCGGCGCCGGACTGCTCTTCATGGGCCGTCGGGCCCAAGGCTAATTCTCGAAGGGGCTAGTTTTCCGAGGTTTTGCCCTCGCGAACGCTAGTTCCCGAGAGGCCAGGTGAAACGGATGTTGTTCCTGGCGAGACCGTCGAGAACGACCTGTAGGCCGCCCGACTTCATCATCCATTCCAGACGATGATCGCGATACTCGCGCCGGATTGCGCCCGACGCGAGGCGGTTGGCCGCGTTTGCCATGCCGGCTGCCGCCGCTTCGAACTCCTTGAAGGTCGCGGCGACGGATGGCTTGAGGCAGAGGCGATCTCTCCATTGTGCCAGCGGTGAGCCGGCCGGTGTGCCCAATCCGTAGAAGAACGAGCGATTGAGATAAGGCGCCACGCTGAGATCGGCCCAGCCGAAAGCGTCGCCATTGAACCACGGAGACTTGCCGAGTCTTTCGGTTAGCCACGCCTGCAACTCGGCGGTCTGGCGTGCCGCGATTGCCTTCATCTTTTCCGCTTGCTCGCCTTCGGCGCGCTTGAACCAGCGGATTTCGCTCAATCCCCAGTTTACGGCTTCGTAAAGAGTATCGCAGACATCCTCGATCATGCGTGCATTCGCGCGGGCCAAGGGATCGCGCGGCAGGAGAGGGGGCGACGGGTATTTGTCCTCCAGATATTCGAGGATGATCGTGGAGTCGAAGATGCGCGCCTCGCCGTCGATGAGAGTCGGCACTTCGTTGCGTGGGCTGGCGGCAGCGAATGCGCCGCCGGCGTTGCCACTGCCGAGTGCTGCAGGCGTCTCGACGTCGAAGTCGAGGCCTTTCTCGCGCAGGGCGATCTTTACTTTCTGGGCGTAGGAGGAAAGCGGATGCTCGTAGAGCAGCATGGCACTAACTCCCGAAAGTTCAGGGCAACTCCAGCCTGACGGCGACTGCAGCGCTGGCGATCACGGCAGGATCATTGTGGTCGGGATCGGCGATGTCGAGGCCGCCCTTCACCACCTTCACCGTGACGATGCCATGCGGCAGGGAGGCACGCACCTTTTCGGCATCGACCTTGTCCGGCTGCTGCACGCCGATCGTGACATCGACGAACATGTCGGTCTTGGGATTGATCTTGAGCGTCCGGATCATCGCCAGCGAGGAATGGTGCAGGGCATCCTGCACCGCGCGCAGGGCGGCCTTGGTGTAGTCGCCGCCGTGCAGATCGTTGCCGGTGCCGAGTTCGAGGATGACGCGTTTCGCCGCCATGGTGCTGCCTCCGCCTACAGGTCGAGCCGGACGATGGCCGCCGCCTGGGCGATCACCGTCTTGTCCGTGCCAGCCTCGTTGGGAATCTCGAGGCCGCCTTCGACGACCTTCACCGTGCCGGTGCCGTGCGGCAGCACCGCCAGCACTTCCTTGGTGTCGACCTGATCGGGCTTCGGTACGCCGATCAGGACTTCGACTTGCATGTCGTCGCTCGACTTGCCCAGCGCCGTGGCGACGGTGAGCGAGTTGTGCCACAGCGCATCGCGTAGCGCCCGCACGGCGGCCTTGGTGTAATCGCCGCCGCGTATGTCGGTGCCCATACCGATCTCGAGAGCCACCTTCTTCAGCGCCATGGCTTTCTCCTTACGACTTGTTGTCCCTTAGGACTTGGCGAGGCCTGCCTTGATCAGCAACGGCTTCACGTCGACGTAGTACTTCTCGGCGAAAGCGCGATACTCGGCCGGGTTCTTGTCCCAGGGAACCTGGATGAACTTGTCGAGATACTCCGTCACCTTCGGTTCGGCCGATGCCTGCTTGAAAGCCTGGTAGATTGAATCGACGATCTCTGGCGGCATGTTCTTCGGGCCGACCAGGCCGTACGGGCTCTGGCCCACGACATTGATGCCGCGCTCGATCAGCGTCGGCGTGTCCTTGTATCGGGGAATGCGCTTCTCGGTCGCCATGGCGAGGATGCGGCACTTGCCGTCGTCGACGAAGGGCGCCCATTGCGCGGCGTCAGCCAGGAAGTGCACCTGGTCGCTGAGCAGCGCCTGCATCCACTCGGCACCACCCTTGTAGGGAATGTGCGTGTACTTGGTGCCCGTCACCTGCTCGACCTCGATCATCATGAGCTGGCCGGTGCCGCCGACACCGCTGGTGCCGTAGTTGTACTTCTCCGGATCCTTCTTGCCGGCGGCGATCATGTCTTCGAGCGTCTGCCAGGGCGAGGTCGACTTCACGACGATGCCCATCGTGTAGCCCGACAGGCCGGTGATGTAGGTGAAGTCCTTCAGCGGATCCCAGTTGGTCTGCTGGTAGTGCGGATAGCGCAGGCTGTTGATGGCCATGATGGCGAGCGTCTGGCCGTCGGGCTTGGCGTTGAGCAGCATCGCCGGCGCCAAAGTGCCGGCCGCACCGGCCTTGATATCGACGACGACCTGCTGACCCAGGACCTTACTGACCGTCTCGCCCAGCAGCCGGACATGCACGTCGGTCACCCCACCAGCGGCAAAGGGGTTGTAGATCGTGATCGGCTTCTCGGGCTTCCAGCGTGTCTGGCCGCGCGCGACCATCGGTGCGGCCAACGTGGCGGCACCCGCAAGAGCGGCAAAGCGACGACGATTGATGATGATTGGCTTGGACACGGCGTTTCCTCCCACACGGTACGCATTTGTGCACAGCGAAACGGCTGCCGTGAGGCAGCCGTCCGACGTTCCATACAGGCTTGGTGAAAGCGCGTTAAGCGTTACTTCTCGCGGCCTGCGTCGAAGCTCCAGGGGCCGGGGCCGGCCGCCGCGATATAGAGGAACACGAAGCAATAAAGTGCCGCCAGCTCGCCGCCGTTCAGGATCGGATAGAAGCCCTTCGGGGCGTGCGCGATGAAGTAGGCCGCTGCCGTCATGCCCGAGAGAATGAAGGCCGTCGAACGGGTGAACAGGCCAAGGATGATCAGCACGCCGCCTACCAGCTCCAGGACGCCGGCAATGCCGGGCAGCGAGGTGACGCTGAGGTTGGCGAACATCGGAATGACCGGGATCTTGAACAGCTTGGCCGTGCCGTGCTGCAGCAGCAGCAAGCCCGTCATGATGCGCAGGACACTCAGCAGTCGCGGTGCCCAGGAAGCGGCAAGCGCGTCGAAATTCATCGTGAAAACTCCCCCGAACTCAGTTGCAACAATCTATCCTGAATGCGGCTCGCACTTTCGACAAGCGGCTATGGGTGACTAAGTCACTGATCTCTCAGTATGCACTCGCGCGTTACATGCGCATTGCATATGATCCGCGGCGCCAGACCGGTCGCAAGAGCCGGCAGTTGTACAAGTACAAGGCGGCATTGCCGCCCGGCGTGGAGGAAGAATGGCGACGGTCGAAGTCCGCAACGTGCGGAAGGCCTTTGGGCCTGTCGAAGTGCTGCATGGTGTCAGCGTCGATATTGCGGATGGCGAGTTCGTCGTGTTGGTCGGCCCTTCGGGCTGCGGCAAGTCCACCCTGCTTCGCATGCTGGCGGGCCTAGAGAACATCACGTCGGGTGAGATCGCGATCGGCGGGCGAGTGGTCAACGCGGTGCCGCCGAAGGATCGCGATATCGCGATGGTCTTCCAGAACTACGCGCTCTATCCGCACATGACCGTCTACGACAACATGGCCTTCTCGCTGACGCTGGCGAAGGCGCCGAAGTCGCTGATGGACGAGGAAGTCGGACGGGCGGCCAAGATCCTCGGCCTCGAACAACTGCTGCATCGTTTCCCGCGCCAGCTCTCGGGCGGTCAGCGCCAGCGCGTCGCTATGGGTCGCGCCATCGTGCGCAACCCGCAGGTCTTCCTGTTCGACGAGCCGCTATCCAACCTCGACGCCAAGCTGCGCGTGCAGATGCGCTCGGAGATCAAGGAACTGCATCAGCGGCTCAAAGTGACGACGGTCTACGTCACCCACGACCAGATCGAGGCCATGACCATGGCCGACAAGATCGTCGTGATGAACAACGGCTATATCGAGCAGGCGGGACCGCCGCTCGAGCTTTACGACCGTCCGGCCAATCTGTTCGTCGCGGGCTTCATCGGCTCGCCAGCCATGAACTTGCTGAAAGGCACGGTCAGCGGCAGCACGCTGCGCACGGACGACGGTACGAACTGGCCTCTGCCCACCAACGGAACCCGGCCGAAGGAAGGGCCGGCCATCTACGGCGTGCGGCCCGAGCATCTCATGATCGACAGCGAGGGCATCAAGGCAACGATCCAGGTCGTCGAACCGACAGGCTCCGAGACCCAGGTGCTGATGAAGGTCGGCGACCAGTCGATGATCGGTGCCTTCCGTGAACGTGTTTCGGCGAAGCCCGGCGAGATCCTGCCTGTTCGGCCAGATCCCGCTCTGGTCCATCTGTTCGACCAGCAATCCGGCCAGCGCCTCTGAGATCGGGGAAGAAAACAAGCAAAGCAAGCAATCAGGAGGAAACGACAATGGTGTTCATTATAAAGCGGCGCGAAGCCGTAATTCTCGGCGCTGCCGCAGCAGCAATGGCGATGGCCCGCTCGGCCAACGGCCAGAGCATCCCGACGGCGACGGCGACACCGCCCAAGCTCGACATCGAGAAAGGTGCGTCACTGCGCATCCTGCGCCCCGCGCGTTTCGTCGAACCCGATGAAGTGATCTTCCGCGCCAACACCGCCAAATTTGCCAAGGAGAAGGGCGTCGAGGTCCGCGTCGACTTCGTCGGCTGGGAAGATATCCGCCAGCAGACCGCCGTGTCGGCCAACACCGGTGCCGGCCCCGACATCGTGCTGGGTTGGGCGGAGGATCCGCACATCTATTCAGACAAGCTGCTCGAGGTCAGCGACGTCGCCGAATATCTCGGCAAGAAGTACGGCGGCTGGATGTTCCTCGGCGAGAAGTACGGCAAGAAGGCCAAGACCAACAACTGGATTGGCCTGCCGTTCGGTGGCTCGACTGGCCCGATCGTCTATCGCCAGTCGGCCGTAAAGGAAGCTGGCTTCGACAAGGTGCCAGGCGACCATGCCAACTTCCTGAAGCTCTGCCAGGCGCTCAAGAAGAACAACAAGGCGGCCGGCTTCGCCCTGGGCAATGCGGTCGGCGACGGCAACGGTTTCGCCAATTGGCTGGTCTGGAGCCACGGCGGCTACCTCGTCGACGAGGACGGCAAGGTCTCGATCAACAGCAAGGAGACCGTCGCGGCGCTCAACTATCTGAAGGAGCTCTACCCAACCTTCGTGCCGGGCACGCTCTCCTGGGGTGACGTCAGCAACAACCGCGCCTTCGCCGCCAACGAGCTGTTCCTGACGGCCAACGGTGTGTCGTTGTACTTCGCGCTGAAGAACGACCCGGCCACCAGGCCGATCGCCGACGATACCGACCATGCGCCGCTGCCTCCGGGTGTCGTGGGCAAGCCGCCGCAGTCGGCGTTGATCTTGAACGGCATGGTGTTCAAGCACTCGAAGTTCCCGAACGCCGCCAAGGCCTACCTGCAATACATGATGGAGGCCGAGCAGTACGATCCGTGGCTGACCGGCTGCCTCGGCTACTGGTCCCATCCGCTCGCCGCCTACGGCAAAAGCAAGGTGTGGGACAGCGATCCCAAGCTCGCCGTCTATCGCGAGGGCATGAACAACCCATTCTGGAGCGGCTACAAGGGGCCGATCACCCAGGCGGCCGGCACGGTCGCGGCCGAGTACATCCTCGTGCAGATGTGCGCCTCAGTGGCGGCAGGCCAGGCGACGCCTGCCGATGCGGCCAAGGAAGCAGAGCGTCGTACGCGTCGCTACTACCGCTAAGGGAACCGGGCGCGGCCGGGTGATCCTGGCCGCGCTCTTCCGCTCATACCCTGGCGATCGAGTTCCGGAGACAAGATGACCGCCGCCACCATGACCGACTGGACACGCTCACGGCCACAACCGACATGGCTCGGCCGGCTGTTCGACAATAAGGCGTTCCTGATCTTCCTCTGCCTGCTGCCTGCGGGCGGGTTGCTGACGGTCTTCCTCACCTATCCGTTGGGCCTCGGCATCTGGCTGGCCTTCACCGACACCAAGATCGGCCGCACGGGTCAGTGGGTCGGCTGGGAGAACTTCGAGTACCTGCTTGAGGATCCGCTGTTCTGGAAGGCGGTGTTCTATAGCGTTTTCTACACGGCCGTGGCGACCTTCGGGAAGTTTGCGTTGGGCCTTTGGCTGGCACTGCTGCTGAACAACCACTTGCCAATGAAGAGCCTGCTGCGCGCTATCATCCTGTTGCCCTGGATCGTGCCGACGGTGCTCTCGGCCATCGCCTTCTGGTGGATCTACGATCCGCAATTCTCGATCATTTCCTATCTTGCGGTCGACGTGTTGGGGGTGCGTACCACCTACTTCGACTTCCTGGGGTCGACCTGGCCCGCGCGCTGGTCGCTGATTGCGGCCAATATCTGGCGCGGCATTCCCTTCGTCGCGATTTCGCTGCTGGCCGGTTTGCAGACCATCTCGCCCTCGCTCTACGAGGCCGCCCTGCTCGACGGTTCCACGGCGTGGCAGCGCTTCCGCTACATCACTTTCCCGCTGCTGCTGCCGATCCTGGCGATCGTGATGACCTTCTCGATCATCTTCACCTTCACCGACTTCCAGCTCGTCTATGCGATCACGCGCGGTGGTCCGGTGAACTCGACCCATCTCATGGCGACACTCGCTTTCCAGCGCGGCATCGCCGGCGGCGAACTGGGCGAGGGTGCGGCCATCGCCGTGGCGATGATCCCATTCCTCGTGTTCGCCACGCTGTTCAGCTATTTCGCGCTGGCCCGTCGCAAGTGGCAGCAGGGAGAGGCCAATGACTGACGCCACTGCCAACCAACCCGAGACCCAGTCGACCGCCACGGCGGTACCGGAGCAGATGGCGTGGGACAGCCGCGCCCGGCGCATGGTGACGATCTATGTGCCGCTCGCCTGCTTCGTCATTATCCTGCTCTTCCCGTTCTATTGGATGACGATCACGTCGTTCAAACCGAACGCGGAACTCTACGACTACAAACGCTACAATCCCTTCCTGATCGATAGCCCGACTCTCGACCACATCTACAAGCTCCTGTTCGAGACGGCCTACCCGCGGTGGCTGATGACGACCATGTTGGTCGCCGTCTGCGCCACCTTCCTGTCGTTGCTGTCGAGCGTGCTGGCGGCCTATGCCATCCAGCGTCTGCGCTTCAAGGGAAGCCAGTATGTCGGCCTCGGCATCTATCTTGCCTATCTCGTGCCGCCGTCGATCCTGTTCATCCCGCTGGCGACCACGGTCTATCAGCTCGGGCTGTTCGATACGCCGTTCGCGCTGATCCTGACCTATCCGACCTTCCTGGTGCCCTTCTGTACCTGGCTGTTGATCGGCTACTTCAAGTCGATTCCTTACGAGCTGGAAGAATGCGCACTGATCGACGGTGCGACGCGCCTGCAGATCCTGCGGCGCATCACCCTGCCGCTTGCGATACCGGGCCTGATCTCGGCCGGCATCTTCTCGTTCACGCTTTCCTGGAACGAGTTCATCTACTCGCTGGCCTTTATTCAGAGCGGCGAGAAGAAGACCGTTCCGGTGGCGATCCTGACGGAGCTGGTGTCGGGCGACGTGTATCAGTGGGGGGCGCTTATGGCGGGCTCTCTATTGGGCTCGCTGCCGGTCGCCATCTTCTATTCGTTCTTTGTCGACTATTACGTCTCCTCCCTCACCGGAGCGGTGAAGGAGTAAAAGAAGTCCGCCAGGCCGTCGGCGTCGGCGGTCCTGGCGGATGGGGTATTGGGGTGGGTGCGTCCTCCGGCTCGGGCACGCCGGGCACCGGCATTTCCGGTGGAATTGGATCCACCTTGCCGGGCACCGGCGGCACGGCCGGAACCTCCCGTGGCGGTGACGGACTACTTGTCCTTGTCATCCGGATGCTGCTGCGGCGGCTGCCCCGGCTTCTGATTGGGCTTCTGGTTCTGCCGCTGCTGCTGTTCGCGCTGGACCTGTTCGCGCTGCTGGCGATCGCGGTCCGGCTGCTGGGACGGATTCTGCTTGTTGGGGTCGTTCATGGTGTTTTCTCCATGTTCGCTGCGGCGACCAGAATGGCGCCGCTATGGAGAAAACGTCTCGCGTCAGAGCGCGGTTGCGCATTCAGCCTTTTCTAGTTTTCCGGTACTTTCCCGATGCGTTCGACAGCGACCCGAAGTCTTTGAGAATCACGGTCCAGGAAAATTTTGAATTCAGGGGCGTCGAGATAGGCGATCGGCGTTTCGACCTTGGCCATCGCTTCCTTGAACTCTGGATCCTCGACGGTGCGCCGGGTCGCGTCGCGCAGCACGGTCATGATGGGTTGCGGCGTGGCGGCTGGAGCGAACAAACCTGACCAGATGTAGAAGGTGGCGTCGTAACCCAACTCCTTCATGCTGGGCACATCCGGCAGCGACGCAAGTCGCTTGTCTCCCCAGACGGCGAGGGCACGCATCTTCCCCGCCTTGATCTGGCCGATTGCCGCCGACGGCCCCGAGGCCAGCGCGTCGATCTGGCCGCCAAGAAGTGCCGCCACGGCAGGGCCACCGCCCTGATAGGGAATGTGGAACAACTTGATGCCGGCGGCGCCAGCGAAGATCTCCATCGCGACATGCAAGGTGCCGTAGACGCCCGAGGAGCCGTAGTTGATCGTACCGGGCCGGGCCTTCGCGGCGTCGACAAGATCCTTCAGCGTCTTGTAGGGGCCGTCTTCGCGCACCACGAGCACCGTTGGGTCGGCGCTGATCAGGGCGATGGGCGCAAACTGATCGAGCTCGTAAGCCGGCGCGCGGCCTTGCAGGCGATCCGCCACCGGCAACACGGAGATCGAAGAGAGCGCCATCAGGATGG
This sequence comes from Reyranella massiliensis 521, assembly GCA_943369775.1. Classification (GTDB taxonomy): domain Bacteria; phylum Pseudomonadota; class Alphaproteobacteria; order Reyranellales; family Reyranellaceae; genus Reyranella; species Reyranella massiliensis_C. Next base: position 84,884 of record CALROF020000001.1, on the reverse strand, counting down.
TGTAGCCGTCCGGCGTCGAGCGCGCGGCCTGTGCCGCGCCGACCGAACCGCCGGCCCCCGGCCTGTTCTGGACAACGACGGACTGCTTCAGGAGCTTGCCCATCACATGTGCCGTCGGCCGGCCCGTGATGTCGGCGACGCCGCCGGGCGGGAAGGGCACGATCATCTGGATCGGCCGGGAGGGGAAGGTGTCTTGCGCCGCGGCACTGAAAGCCAGCGGCAGCAGGGCCGTACCGGCAATCAGGGCGCGGCGCTGCATGTTACTTCTCCTTCGAGCCGGCCTTTGCCGCGCCAGCCCGCGTCGCGGGATAGGTCGCGGAGAAGCCGAAGATGGTGCTGAGCGCGTCCGGCACGGCGATCTTGTCGAGATCGTCGAGGCCTGCGGTCTTGGTAGGCTTCAGCCCCAGGACCAGTGGCCCCTTCGGCGCCTTCCAGTCGAGCAGGAACGAGGAGACGGCATCGAGCGCCTTCAGCGTTTCGCCGGTTTGCATCTGCGCGAAGCCGGCCAAGGCATCCAGCGCACCACCCACCAGTTCTGCTGCCGTCACGCCTTCCTCCTTGGCGAAGGCGGGCACCAGCTTGCCCAGCAGCTCTTTGTCGTCGAGGGCGAGCGACGCCGAGCGCAGGCGGCCATCGTCCTTGGCGCTGCCCATGTCGCTCTTGTCGCTGATGCCATCCATGACCAGCGCCAGGTTGATCTTCGCCTGTCCGCGCAGGTTGATCTCCAGCGTATTCACCGTCAGCACCTTCGCGGCGGTATCGATGCGATAGTCCAAGGCGATGTCGACCGGCACTCTCGGCACGCCGTAAGGTTCGAGCGAGGAGAAAAGCTCGTCGTCGCCCGTCATGCCTTCGATCTTGAGCTTGGCGAAGCGCGGTGACGCGTCGTCCTTGTTGTTCTTCTTCAGTCGATCGAAGTCGAGCTCGTCGACCGTGAGCTTCTCGATCTTGACCGTGGTTTCCTTGTCGTTGGTCGCCTCGCTGGCCGGCACAACGGCTACGACGTTGTTCAGGATGAAGCCCGAGGTGCCGAGCGGACGTGCGTCGGCATAGGTGAATTTCTTCAGTTCGAGTTGAGGCTTGATGTCCTTCTCGAAGCGCTCCAGCCCGTTCTGTGCCGACGCCGTTGCCGCCAGACAAACCACGAGCAGCGCTCCCAGGAACGCCCGCCAAACCGACCGCATGAAATTCTCCCCGCTTTGAGTGAGGAGACTCTAGCATCGACCAAAGAACGAATCGACGCTGTCACAAAGCCGGTGCAGGCTGCGACGGTATACGACCAGTTATGGAGACGATCATGATTCGCAAGGCACATGCCGAATGGCGCGGAACGGGCAAGGACGGCAATGGCGACCTCACGACCGATTCCGGCGTGCTCTCCAAGTCCGCCTATTCCTTCAAGACCCGCTTTCAGGGGGAGAAGGGCACCAATCCCGAGGAGCTGATCGCGGCCGCTCATGCCGGCTGCTTCACCATGGCGCTCGCCTTCCAGCTCCAGACGGCAGGCTTCACGCCGACCTCGCTGTCGACCGAGGCCGCCGTCTCGCTCGACCAGGAAGGTGCCGGCTTCAAGATCAGCAAGTCTGCACTCACGCTGGTGGCCGACGTGCCGGGCCTCGATCAGGCGACCTTCGATAAGTTGGCGGAAGCGGCCGAGAAGGGCTGCCCCGTCTCCAAGGTGCTGAACGCGGAGATCACGCTCGCCAAGACGTTGAAGAAGTAGGCTACCGGTATCCGGCAGCCTGTAGCTCGAAGAGCTCGGCGTAGCGGCCCTCCTGGGCCACCAGCTCGTCGTGCGTGCCCTGAGCCTCGACCTTGCCGTCGGCAAGGACGAGGATGCGGTCGGCCATGCGGACGCTGGAAAAGCGGTGCGAGATCAGCACCGCCGTCTTGCCCTGGCTCAGTTCCTTGAAGCGCTGGAAGACTTCGAACTCGGCACGTGCATCGAGCGCCGCCGTGGGCTCGTCGAGGATCAGCACCTCGGCCTCGCGCATGTAGGCCCGGGCGATCGCCAGCTTCTGCCATTCGCCGCCCGAAAGCTCGACGCCGTTCTTGAAGCGCTTGCCGATCATCTGGTCGTACTTGCCGGGTAGCCTCGCGACCACCTCGTCGGCCTGGCTGCGTTCCGCCGCTTGCTCGATACGTTCCTGGTCGCGGCGCGCGTCGATGCGGCCGACCGCGATATTGTCGCGCGCCGTGAGGTTGTAGCGCACGAAATCCTGGAAGATGACGCCGATGCTGCCGCGCAGTTCGCCGAGGTCGTAGGCACTGAGATCGTGTCCGTCGAGCAGGATGCGGCCTTCGTTGGGATCGTAGAGCCGTGTCAGCAGCTTCACGAGGGTCGTCTTGCCAGCACCGTTCTCGCCGACCAGGGCGACGACCTCGTCGGCTTTCAGCGTGAAGGAGAGGTTGCGCACCGCCCAACGCTCGGCGCCGGGATAGGCGAAACCGACATCCTCGAAGACGAAGCCGTGCTTGATCGGCCGTGGGAAGGGCAGCGGATTCTTTGGAGATAGAATCTCCGGCCGCACGTCAAAGAAGGAGAAGAGATCGTCGAGATAGAGTGCCTGTCCGGCGACCGACGAAAAACCCTGCAGCAGTTGCTCGAGCAACGTGCGCAGGCGGCGGAACGAGCCGGCAAGGAAGGTGAGATCGCCGACGGAGAATTCGCCGGTCAAGGTACGCCACGCGATATAGGCGTAGGCTAGGTAGTAGGCGACGGTGCCGATGGTGGTGAACAGGCCGCCCCAGGCAGCACGGCGCAAGGCCAGCCGGCGGTTGGCGGCATAGAAGGCGGCGGCCAGTCGCTGGTAGCGGTCGATCAAGAAGCCGTGGAGGCCGAATATCTTCACTTCCTTGGCAGTCTCCACGCTCGCTGCCGTCTGGCGGACATAGTCGAGTTCGCGCCGCTCCGGTGTGCGGCCGAAATCGAGCGTGTAACTCTGGGCGTTGAAATGCGCCTCGCCGAGGAAGGCCGGCACCAGCGCCACCAGCAACAGTACGATCAGCCAGGGTGCGAAGACGATGAGGCCGGCGGCGAGGCTCGCCACGGTGATGAGGTCCTGCGCCTGGCTGAAGAGCTGGCTCATCAAGGTCATACGGCCGCTTGTCTGTCGGCGGGCGCGTTCGAGCTGATCCTGAAAGCCGGCATCCTCGAAATCCTCGAGGTCCAGGGTCGCGGCATGTTCCATGAGCCGCACGCTGGAGGCGTTGGTGACGCGCTCGGCCAGTAGGCTGTCGACCAGCGAGACGACCCGGCCCAGCACGTCGGCCAGAACGGCGATGGCGAACTCGGCGAGGAGCAGGAGCGCCAGCTCGTTGAGATGGCCGCTATCCAGCCATTGCTGAAGCGTCGCGGGCTTGTCGGGGAGCTGCACGAGCCGCACGACGTCGTCGATGATCAGCTTGCCGACGAAGAGCGTCGCCACCGGCAGCAGAGCGCGCAACGTGCGCAGCGCCATCGACAGGGCGGTGAGCTGCGGGCTGGTTCGCCATACCATGGCGAGGAAGGGGCGCAGATTGCGTAACGCGCCGACGCGCTGCTTGAAGGACGTGGGAGTGGCGGCGGAAGGCCCGGGCATGCCGCCACCTTATCCCCGATTGTGGCCGCAAGAGCGCTGCCTCAGGACGAAGAGGGTCAGTCGTCGGGCAGTGGTTGGGCGTCGAGCCAGTGCCGCGCCGCATGCAGCTCCCGGAAAATGGCGAGCGGCCGGCGCGCCTTTGCGGCAGCAGCGAAGATTTGCGCCTGGGTGAAGCTTTCGTCGGAGGCGGCGACGATGGCCACGGGACCGATCTGGCCATGCTGGGCATAGAGGACCACCCGTTCGCCCAGGGTTCGGAGGTTCTCCTCGCTCAGTGCCGTCGGCGTATGGGTGATCTCGAAAATCTTGCGGTAGGCCATCGCGCCGTCCGCGGTCATTCCCGCGAAATACTTCTCGATGTCGGACACCGTCACCTCGTCTTTGGCGACGGCCACGACCAGCTTGTTGGCATGTGAGATCGTCCAGTGCACGGGCATGGGCGGCTTCCCCTTTGTGTCACTCTATCCTCCCGAGGCAGGCAACGGAATGCGTGGCGGCCGGCCGCGAGGGACGGCATATTTGCCGTCCTCGGGGGAGAGCTTCATGAAAGTCCGCGTTTTCCTTGCCACTGTCGTTGCCTCGCTGCTGGCTGGCTTGATGCCGGCTGCGGCGCAACTCGAGCCGACGCCGCCTGGCTGGCAGATCGAGCGCGCTATTCTGCTCAGCCGTCACGGCGTTCGGTCGCCGACGCAGACGAATGCCGAGCTCGACAGGCTCGCCGCAACGGCCTGGCCGAGCTGGCCGGTGGCGCCGGGCTTCCTGTCGCCGCGCGGCGAGGAGCTGATGCGCCTGATGGGCGGGTATTACCGTCTGCTTTATGGTGCTCGCGGCCTCGTCCAGGCCGACGATTGCCCGGCCTCCGGCACAGTGGCCGCCTGGACCGATACTGACCAGCGCACGCGCGCCAGCGGGGCTGCGCTGTTGGCCGGCATGTATCCGCGCTGTGGCAACCTCACCTTGCGCAACCAGGCCAACTTCGACGTCCCCGACCCGCTGTTTCACCCGCAGCCTTCGGCTTCTTGTCCCATGGATCCGGCGGCAAGGCGCAAGGCGATTATGGCGCGTATCGGCGGCAGCTTCGCGTCGGTGCAGCGCGACAATACCGGGCCGCTTCGCATGATGCAGTCGGTGCTTTGCCCCAACGGCACGACGGCTACGGCGGCGGGCGGCGGAACCTGCGGCGAGGCGAATGTGCCTGTGTCGCTCGAGACCGGTCCGGACGGGCGCACCCGTCTGAAGGGGCCGCTCGGCGTGGGTTCGAACGCTTCGGAAGCCTTCCTCATGCAGGCGGCGGAAGGCCTGCCGAAGGATCAGGTCGCGTGGGGCCGGCTGGCCAGCGATGCCTCGCTTCAGGAACTGCTGAGGCTGCATCTGCTCGACATGGACCTTACCGAGAAGACGCCCGAGATCGCGCGCGAGCATGGCTCGAACATGCTGAACCAGATCGCGACGACCTTGGAGAGTGGGCACAAGTTTCCCGGTGCCCTACCGGTCGGTCAGCCTGTCCGCTTTGGTCTGTTCGTCGGCCACGAGACCAACATCTACAACGTCGCCGCCTTGCTCGACCTCACCTGGCAGGTGCAGGGATTTCTTCCGGGCGAGGCGTCCCCCGGCGGCGCGCTGGCTTTCGAACTGTTTCGCACCGGCAATCAGCGCTACGTCCGCATCGCCTACTACGCCCAGACGCTCGACGAGATGCGCAACCGCAAGCGGCTCGACTATCGCGATCCGCCGGGCATGAAGACCGTCGAACTGCCGGCCTGCAAGGCGCAGTCGCATCTGCACGCCTGTCCGCTCGAGCGGTTTGTCGAGATCGCAAAGGCAGCAATGAGCACGCAATGCCTGACGCCCGGCATTCCCTAGTTTGACGTCTTTCAGATGAGCGGTTGCCAGCGGCCGAAGGGCTTGTCTAAAGTGGTCAGACCACGGACTGACCAAGGTTCGCATGCTCGATATCGTCCGCCAGGACACCGAGGAAAACCCCAGCGGAGCTGATCGTGTCTTCACGTTCTTCCGCGATCGGCTGCTGTCGGGGGAACTGAAGGCAGGGGATCGGCTCCTGGGTGAACGAGAGCTGGCCCTGGCGCTGGGCGTCAGCCGCCCGGTCCTGCGCGAGGCGCTGCGGTCGCTGGCCATGTTGGGACTGCTCGATATTCGCCATGGCCGTGGCGCCTATGTGCGGTCGGCCGACGCCTCTGTGCTGGGTCAGGCGCTGACCCTTTGTCTTGCCCCCGAGCCCAATATTCTCGACGACGTGCTGCAGGCCCGCATTGCAATCGAATGTCAGGCCATCCGGCTCGCCTGCCTGCGGGCCAGTGAACGCGATCTTCAGGCAATCGCCGCCTTGCTCGATACCCTGGTCGATTCGCTCGACGACCCCGAAACCGGCGGCGGTGCGGACTACGCCTTCCATCTGGCCATCGTGCGCGCAAGCGACAGCAGCGCGTTGATGAAGATCTACGAGGCGATCTCGCCGCTTCTGATGCGCAGCCACGTAGAGCGCCGCCGCGACACGTTCCGCGAACCGGCGATCACCTCGGGCCTGGTCGAAGCACACCGTCAGGTCTTCCTTGCATTGGCGCAGCGAGACCCAGACGAGGCCGAGCGCCGATTGCGCGCTCACTTTGAGATCGGCGACGAACTGCGCCGGAAGAACCTGATCTCCACTTATCAAGGGCAAGGAAAGGCTTCATGAAAATCGTCGTCGGATCGGACCACGCAGGCTTCCCAATGAAGGCGGAGCTGCTCGCCTTCCTGCGCGAGCGCGGCCACGAGGTCGAGGATGTCGGCTCCTACGATCCCAACCCGGTCGATTTTCCGGATGTCGCCCGCAAGGTGGCCGAGGCAATCACCTCCGGCCGGGCCGAGCGTGGCCTGATGGTTTGCGGCACTGGCGTCGGCGCCTCGATCGGGGCGAACAAGATGAAAGGCATCCGAGCGGCGGTTTGCCATGACGTGCATTCGGCGCATCAATGCGTCGAGCACGACGACGTGAACGTGATGTGCATCGGCGCGCAGATCGTGGGCCCCTGGCTCGCCAAGGACCTGATCGCGGCCTACCTCGATGCGAAATTCTCGACGGCGGAGGAATTCCGGCGTCGCGTGGCTAAGCTCGCCGACATGGATGCCGGTCGTTAAAGTTCAAGAAAACAAGCAACGAAATCAAACGGAGGAAACGATGAAGAAGATGTTCACGGCCATGGCCCTCGCTGCGGTGGCGATCATGGGGGTAACCGCGGTGGCCCATGCCGATGCACTCGACGATATCCGCAAAGCCAAGAAGATCCGCATTGCTGTCGACCTCGGCGTGCCGCCCTATGGCATGACCGACGACAAGATGCAGCCGACCGGCTCCGATATCGAGACGGCGAAGCTGCTGGCCCAGGATTGGGGGCTGGAGTTCGAGCATGTGCCGACCACCGGTGCATCGCGCATCCCGTCGCTTCAGACCGGCAAGGCCGACCTCGTGATCTCGACGCTCTCGATCACGCCGGAACGCGCCAAGGTCATCGACTTCTCGAAAGGTTATGCTGTGCTGCGCACGGTCATCGCCGCGCCCAAGAGTGTGAACGTGAAGAGCATGGCCGATCTCGACGGCAAGACCGTGGGGACCGTGCGCGGCACCACCCACGACACGCAGCTTACCAAGGAAGGCCCCAAGGGCATGAAGCTGGTGCGCTACGAGGACGATGCGACCGAAGCGCAGGCCTTCCTCTCGGGTCAGGTCGATATCTTCTCGACGGCCGAGCTGCTGGTCGCGCCGATCGACAAGAAGAACCCGGCCCGCCAGGTCGAAGTGAAGTTCGTGCTCGACACCTTCAAGCTCGCCGTCGGCGTCAAGAAGGACGAGAAGCGGTTGCTCGAAGAAGTGAACAAGTGGATCGAGACCAACCTCAAGAACGGCAAGCTCGACGCGATCTACAAGAAGTACCACGGCAACGGCCTGCCTGACGTCATCCTGAACCAGTAAACAGCGGGTTCTTCCATGAAGACCGGTACGGTGCTGCGCTCGCTCCTGGGCGTAGCCTTTGCGGCGGTCCTGTTCGCCCTGCCGGCGCAGGCCGATACGCTCGACGACATCAAGAAGGCGGGCAAAATTCGAATCGCGATCGATCTTGCGATCCCGCCCTTCGGTATGACCGACGACAAAATGCAGCCCGCCGGATCCGACGTCGATCTGGCGCGGTTGCTGGCCAAGGATCTCGGCGTCGAGCTCGAGATCGTGACCACGACGGGCCCCACCCGCATCCCGTTCCTGCAGACCAGCAAGGCTGACCTCGTGGTCTCGACCCTGTCGATCACGCCGGAGCGCGCCAAGGTGGTCGACTTCTCGATCCCCTACGCCGATCATCCGTCGGTCGTGGCCGGCATGAAGTCGGACACGATCAAGCAGATGTCCGATCTCGACGGCAAGAAGGTCGCGGTGGTCCGCGGCACGACGCAGGACACCGACCTGACGCGGCAGGCCAAGGGCGCGCAACTGGTGCGCTACGAAGACGACGCCACCATGGCGCTGGCCTTTGCCTCGGGGCAGGTCGACGTTCTCGCCACGGCGCGCTCGCTGTTGCCGGCCATCAGCAAGAAGAACCCGGCGCGCACGCTCGAACCCAAGATCACCATGCAGACCTTCTATCTCGCCATTGGCATGCGCAAGGGCGAGCCGCGGCTGCTCGAATGGGTGAACAACTGGGTGCGCACCAACCTGCAGAACGGCAAGCTGGTGGCCATCTACAAGACTCATCACGGCGTCGATATCGACCCGGCGATGCTCCTCAAGGCCGGTGGCTGACCGCCGATGCGGCTGAGTCATGTCGTATAAGTTCGATTTCGAGTTCCTGGCGGAGCGCTGGCCGGACTTCGTGGCCGGCGCCTGGCTGACGATCCAGCTCACCGTGGCGTCGATTGCACTCGGCTTCCTGGTTGGGACGGCCTGTGCCCTGGCCCGCGTCTATGGAGGGCCGGTGCTGCGCCGGATCGTCGGCATCTATGTCGAGGCGATCCGCAACACGCCGCTGCTGATCCAGATCTTCATCGTCTACTTCGGCCTCTCCAGCCTCGGGCTGAAGCTGAGTGCCGAGGTTTCGGCCATCGTGGCGCTGACCGTGAACATGGGCGCCTACACGACCGAGATCATGCGGGCCGGCATCCAGTCGATCCAGCGTACGCAGCTCGAAGCCGCCGACTGCCTCGGCCTGACCCGGCTGCAGACCATCCTGCATGTCGTGCTGTTGCCGGCAATGGAACGCGTCTATCCGGCGCTGTCGAGCCAGTTCGTCCTGTTGATGCTCGCCTCCTCGATCACGTCGCAGATCTCGGCCGAAGAGCTGACGGCGACCGCCAATCTCGTGCAGTCCGACACTTACCGGAGTTTCGAGGTCTATGTGATCGTGGCGGTGGTCTATCTCGCCCTCTCGGCGCTCTATCGCTTCGCGCTGTGGGCGATCGGCCTCGTGCTGTTCGAGCGCCGTCGCCGGCTGGGGACGCCGCTGTGATCCAGCTCAGCTCGACCCATATCCTCTACCTCATCGAGGCGGCGCGCTGGACGGTGCTGCTTTCGCTGATTGCTTTCGTGGGAGGTGCGCTGGTCGGCCTGCCGCTCGCCCTGATGCGGGTCTCTCGGTCGAAGCTCTTGCGCGGCCTGGCGAGCGTCTACATCCAGATCGTTCAAGGCACGCCGCTGCTGATCGTGCTGTTCCTGTCCTACTTCGGGCTGGGCATCCTGGGCTACAAGCTCGATCCACTGGTCGCCGCCGGCATCTCCTTCACGATCTACGCCGCGGCCTTCCTCGGCGAGATCTGGCGCGGATGCATCGAGGCGGTGCCCAAGACGCAGTGGGAGGCCTCCGACTGCCTGGGACTGAACCCGGTCCAGCAATATGCCTATGTGATTCTGCCGCAGGCCGTGCGTATCGCGACGCCGCCGACCGTGGGCTTCATGGTCCAGATCGTGAAGAACACGTCGCTCGCCTCGGTGATCGGTTTCGTCGAACTCGCGCGTGCCGGCCAGATCGTCAACAACTCGACCTTCGAGCCGTTCGTGATCTTCGCCGTGGTCGGCGCGATCTATTTTGCCATCTGCTACCCACTGTCGGTGGCGAGCCGTCATCTCGAGAGGAAGGCCAATGCCGGAAGGTGAGGCAGTCGTCCGCGTCCGCGACGTCATCAAGGAGTTCGGCCCCTTGCGCGTGCTCGACGGCGTAGGCTTCGAGGTTACGCGCGGCCAGACGGTGGCGATTGTCGGCCGCAGCGGTTCTGGCAAGAGCACTCTGCTGCGCTGCGTGGCCGGCCTCGAAACGATCCAGGGCGGCAACATCGAGGTGTGCGGCCACCCGGTCGGTCGCCCCGGCAGTGCGGCGCGCGCCCAGCTCCGACGCGACGTCGGCATGGTCTTCCAGAGCTACAATCTCTTTCCGCATTTGACGGTCGAGCGGAACATCACCTTGGCGCTGACACTCGTGAAGAAGCAGTCCCGCGACGAGGCCAAGAAGCGGGCCGCCGAAGTGCTGGGTATGGTCGGCCTGACCGACAAGATCGGCGCTTATCCTGAGCAGCTTTCCGGCGGCCAGCAGCAGCGCGTGGCGATCGCGCGGTCGTTGGCCCTGCAGCCACAGGTCATGCTGTTCGATGAAGTTACCTCGGCGCTGGACCCGGAGCTGACGGCCGAGGTGCTGGGCGTGATGGAGGATCTGGCCAAGCGCGGCATGACCATGATCACGGTGACCCACGAAATGGGCTTCGCGCGTCGGGTCGCCGACCTGGTGGTCTTCATGCACAAGGGCAAGGTCTGGGAGATCGGCCCGACGGCGGAGCTGTTCGCCAATCCCCGGACGGCGGAGTTCCGCCAGTTCGTCGGCAGCGAGCTCTAGCGGCCGGCGAAGAGTTCCGCGTCGCGCCGGATGGCGCTTTCGTTGGCCATCAGTACGAGCCCGTAGGTGGTCGCCAGCACGAACACGATGGTGGCGTAGAGCGTATAGGGATGGAACTCGGCCACCTGGCCGGGAGGCAGCAATTCGGCCGACTGCAGCGCAAGCGTCGCGGCGCGTACGAGGCGGGCCAGGCCGAGGCCCGCCAAGGCTAGGGCCGTCGGCAACCGGTTGGTGAGGCCGTCCCTGTGGCGGCCCTGCCAGACCTCGTAGGCGGCACCGCTCGAAAGCAGGCCCAGGAACAGGGAGAAGGGCAGGGATGCGGCGTTGCGGCCGGCACCCGCCAATTGTGCGGCGCCACAGATTACGAGATAGGCGACGACGACCGCTGCTACGAGAAGCAGGAAACGACGAGCGTTGAAACCGTCTTCGTTGAACTGGCGAACGCCGACCCACAGCACGGCGAAGCCCGCGACGATCACGGCATTGGCGGCCAGCACGATCCAGGCAGAGGATGCGGCATCGGGAAAGCGCAGGATCAGCGCGCCGAGGCTGCTCAACAGCAGCGCGGCGGCCCAGGCGCGCAGTCCTGGCGCGTCACGGTGATGGTACCAGGTGAGAAGGGCCGCCCCGGCGCCGCAGGTCATGACGATGCCACCGACCAGGTAGAGCGTCTTGACGTTGAGTTCCATGGGAAGGCCGGGCCTTGGCGAGCAATCTCAGGCTGGCGGGGCTACCGAGAGGCCCTTGACCTTGTGCCGCTCGATCAGGCTGGCGACCAGGCCGGACTTCTTCGCCGTCTCGACGAACTCCGCGAGGAAGGCGGCGCCGGCCACGTTGGGCTTCGCCGTGCCGACGGCCTGCTGCACGGCCGTGAACTTGCCGTCGAGGATCTTGAGGCCGGGCGCTTTCTCGATGTCCTTCAGGAGGCCCGGACGCAGGCCCGCCAGCACGTCGAGCTTATCGTTCATGAACGTCTGATAGGCCGCATCGAGACCGCTCACCCGGACCAGAGTGGCGTTGCGGATATTGTTTTCGAGCCAGAGATCGTAGGCCGAGCGCGCCGACACCGCGATACGCACACCCTTCTTGTCGACGTCGGCGATGGAGGCGATCGGCGATCCCGCCGGCACCATGTAGGTCGCTTCGATTTCGACATAGGCAGCAGTGAAAGCGATCTTCTCGGCGCGCTGCGGTTCGGCGCCGATCAGGCCGATGTCCCACACGTTCTTGCCGGCTTGATCGGCAAGCTCGCCGGGCGTCTTGAAGGGAACGTAGGTCACGGGCACGCCGAGTTTGACGGCGATCTCGCGGGCCATGTCCGGTGCCACGCCGACCGGTTCGGATTTCTCCGTGCGGCCGGTGACCAGCAGGAAGTTGGAGAGGTTGATGCCGGCGCGCAGGACGCCGGTCGGGGCAAGTTCGCTTCGGGCTTTGTCGGACATGGTGACAGTCTATGGTCAACCGCTGCCGGATGATAGGCTCGACCGCATGTCCTCCCAGCCGACAGCCCGTCTGCGATCGATCTGTTTGGCCTTGCCCGAGGCCGTCGAGAAAGAGGCGTGGGGCGATCCGACATTCCGCGTACGGGACAAGATTTTCGCTATGGAGAAACGCGGCGACGGCCGCATATCGATCTGGTGCAAGGCGGCGCCCGGTAGTCAGGCGATCCTGGTCGGTGCCGATCCCGAGACCTTCTTCGTTCCACCCTATGTCGGACACAAGGGCTGGATCGGCATGCGGCTCGACCGCAAGCCCGATTGGGATGAAGTGGCAAAGGTGGTGCAGCGCAGCTATCGCCTCACGGCTCCGAAGAAGCTTGCGGCACTTGTGGGTGACGAGAGCGCACCACATGCCCGTTCCTCGCGCTAGACTGGTGCCATGAGCGCTGAAATCATCGTTGAGACGACGGCCGGCCGCGTTCGCGGCACCGCCGAACGTGGTGTCGATATCTTCAAGGGAATCCCGTACGCAGCGCCACCGCTCGGCGAACGGCGCTTCCGGCCACCCGAAAAGCCCGCGCCTTGGGCCGGCGTGCGCGATGCCCATGACTACGGCAACATGGCGGTGCAGAGCCTCAACGTCTTTGCCCTGCCGGACGATCTGCTCAGGATCTTCACCCTCGCTGGCCGCCAGAAGCTCGACGAAGACTGTCTCTACCTCAATGTATGGACATCGGGACGGGAGGGTTCCCACCGGCCTGTCCTGTTCTGGTGTCATGGCGGTGCCTTCATCACCGGATCCGGCTCTTCGCCCTGGTCCGACGGCGCCAATCTCTGCCGCCTCGACGACGTCGTCGTCGTTTCGTTCAACCATCGCCTTGGGGCATTGGGCTACCTACATCTCGAGGATGTTGCGGGCGCCGAGTTTGCCGGCAGCGGTCTGGCTGGCGTGCTCGACATCGTGGCGGCGCTCGAGTGGGTGCGGGACAATATCGCCCGGTTCGGCGGCGATCCGCGCAACGTCACCATCTTCGGCGAATCGGGTGGGGGCGCGAAGGTGAGCGTGCTGATGGCCATGCCGTCGGCCAAGGGTCTCTTCCATAAGGCGATCGTCCAGAGCGGGCCGGCCGTGCAGATGGCCAATCGTGAAGACGGCACGAAGACGGCAAGCCAGATGCTCGACCATCTCGGTCTCGATGCCGCGCGGGCGGGCGAGTTGAGAAACATGCCCGTGGCGAAGATCCTTGACGCACAGGTCAAGGTGCTGGCCGGCGTCAGCCGCGCGGCCTTCGCGGACCGGCGGCGGCTCGGCTTCAATCCGGTGATCGACGGCCGTCTCTTCCCCGGCGGGCCCTTCGCCCCGCATGCGCCGATCGCCTCGGCTCATGTGCCGTTGATGATCGGCAGCAACAAGGACGAGATGACGTTGTTCCTGGGCCACATGCCGTGGATCACCGAAGCGACCTTCGACAATCTGCCCGAAGCGCTTACGCCCTATCTCGGCGCGCGTGCGGCCGAGATCGTCGGCACCTACCGCAAGAGCCAACCGCGGCTACGGCCGGACGAACTCGCCATCGCCATCGTTTCCGATCAGGGCATTCGCGCGCCATCGCTGCTGATGGCCGAGCGCAAGCTCGCCCAGGGCGGTGCGCCTGTGTTCGTCTACCTCTTCGCCTGGGATACGCCGGTGCTGAACGGCAGGCTGCGTTCCTGCCATACGCTCGAAATTCCCTTCGTCTTCGGCAATCTCGAGACGGCGGAATTGACGGGTAGCGATCCCGCCCGGCTGCCTCTCGCCGACACGATGGGCCGTTCCTGGATCGCCTTCGCACGCAACGGCGATCCCGGTCATAGCGGCCTGCCGACCTGGCCTGCTTATTCCACGAACATGCGCACTACGATGATTTTCGACACGGTCTGCCACCTCGACATCGATCCTTTTGCGGCAGAGCGACGGGTTTGGGAGAGCAAGCAATGAAGATCACCGATGTAACGCTCACTCTGTTCGCCTGGGATGACATTCCTCCCACGACGTACGGTGCCCATACCGGCCGCTTCTCCGGCAAGAGCGCGCTCGGCCTGTTGCGCCTCGTGACCGATGAGGGAATCGAAGGTCATGCCTTCCTCGGCTCCGCCATGAATCCGGCGACGACGGACGGGCAGGGGCTGATAACCCACCTCAAGCCGGTACTGATCGGCAAGGATCCCTCGAAGCGCGAACTCCTGAACCAGGAGATCTGGAAACGCCAACGATCGGCCGGCGTGCGGGCGATCGGGGCCGTGGACGTGGCGCTGTGGGATCTCGTCGGCAAGGCGATGAGCCAGCCGATCCATCGACTGCTCGGAACCTACCGCGAATCGGTGCCGGCCTATGCCAGCTCCGCCGTGCTGGCGTCGCCGGCGGCCTACGCCGAGGAGGCGGTGCAATTCATGGAGAACGGCTGGGCTGCCTACAAGATCCACCCGCCGACCCGCTGGAAGGAGGACATCAAGGTCTGCGAAGCTGTACGCAATGCGGTCGGCGACTATACGATCATGCTCGATTCGACTTGGAGCTACGACTATCCGGCGGCCGTACGCGTCGGCCTCGCCGTACAGGAACTAGGGTTCCACTGGTACGAGGACCCGCTCGCGGACCAAGACATCTACAACTACGTGAAGTTGAAGCAGCAGCTGTCGATCCCGATTCTGGCAACGGAATATCCGATCACCGGGCTCGATTCCTATCAGCCCTGGATCATGCAGCAGGCGACCGATTATCTGCGCGGTGACGTGGCGGTGAAGGGCGGCATCACCACTCTGGTGAAGACGGCGCATCTCGCCGAAGCCTTCCGCATGAACTACGAGGTTCATCACGGCGGCAACTCGCTGAACAATGTCGCGAACCTCCATGTCATTGCCTCGATCCGGAACACCGAGTTCTTCGAGGTGCTGTTGCCCGACGCGGCGCAAAAATACGGCCTGGAACAGGACATCGTGGTCGGGCGCGACGGGCATGTGCATGTCCCGAACGGACCCGGACTGGGTGCAGCAATCGATTTCGCTCTGATTGAACGAAAGAAAATTGCTGTGCTGAGCTGACTCAGGTTCTTTGCGGGCGCAACCCCGCAACATCGGCGTGCGTTGCCTGAATACTCAAATTTCAGGAGGCCTATCCATGATGCACCGCACGCTACTTGCCATGGCGTTGATCGCTTCGGCCGGCGCCGTTCACGCGCAGACCGCCAATCCCGTCGATCCGTACGGCCGCCCGCTGCTGGGCCGCAACGACTGGGTTCGCCAGCCCGGCGATCAAGCCGGCCCGACCACGGGCGTTGGTGCCGGCATGACCGCCACGACGACAACAACCACGACCGGCCCTGGCGATATGGCTGTCATGCCGCCGGCGACCACGGCGATGCCGATGCAGACGTCGGCGCCGGCCGTTGGCGAGCCGCTCGATCCGTACGGACGGCCGTTGATCGGTCGCAACGATTGGGTCCGTCAGCCTGGCGATCAGATGGGATCTGCGGGCGTTAATGCGTCCGGTGCGGCAGGCGCTGGTACCTATCGGAGTTCGGCGATGCCGATGACTTCGTCCGCAGAGGCCGGTGCGTCGTCACAGATGGGCTCCGGCCCTCATCCCGTCGCCTTCAAGGACGAGTTCGGCTTCCGCTACGACGCCCAGGGCAATCGCCTGGATGCACGCGGCTACGTGATCTCGCCGCAGACGAAGTAGCGGCAACTCACGTCGTTCTTCGTAAAGTTGTGCCAAGTGTCGGGACCAATTCAGGTCTCGACACCGGAGCAGGTGGACGGCGCTGGCTGGTCGCGGCAAAACCAGCCAATGACTCTTGCGACCGTGATCTACGTTGATGCCGATGCCTGCCCGGTGAAGGCCGAGATTTATCGGGTGGCCGAGCGGTACGGTCTCAAGGTCTATGTCGTGGCCAACTCCTACATAAACGTGCCACGCGATCCGCGCATCGAGCGGGTCGTCGTCAGCGACAGTTTCGATGCCGCTGACAACTGGATCGCCGACCGTGTCGGCCCGGACGATATCGTCATTACGTCGGACATACCGCTTGCCGACCGCAGCCTGAAGAAGGGCGCGGCGGTGATCGGCTCCACAGGGGTGCCTTTCACCACGTCCTCGATCGGCATGGCGATGGCCAGCCGCGACCTGATGTCTAATCTGCGTGCGATGGGTGAGATGACCGGCGGGCCGAAGCCGATGTCCGCGCGAGACCGGTCACGCTTCCTGTCGGCGCTCGACGAAGCGATTCAGAAACTAAAGCGACGCGGGCCCACCGGCGGTTAACGCCGGTCGATCCAGACGTCTTCGAAGCGGAAGCCGTTATAGGAGCTGTTGACCTGTGGCACGTAGCCTTTGACGTAGGGCTGCCAGCAGGTCGCCGCGCGGTTCCACACGATCGGCGGCCGGGCCGCGTCGGCCAACAGCCTCGCATCGATCTCCTGCGCGAGGTGGCGGCGCTTGTCGACATTGAGTTCTGCCGACTGCGTCTCGAACATGCGCTCGATCTCGGGATTGCAGTAGTGGTTGTAGTTGCGTTCCGAGCGGCAGGAGAAATTCTCGTAGAAGGTCTGGTCGGGATCGTCGATGGCGTTGCCGGTCGTCTCGAGTGCCAGCGTGTAGTCGCGCCGTTCGAGGCGTGTGAACCAGTGCGAGGTCTCGACCACATCGAGAGTGGCGTCGATGTGGATTTCCTGAAGCTGGTTGGCCAGCACGGCGGCCGGGCTGCGATAAAGCGAAATGGCTCGCGTGAAGATCTTCAGCGGCAGTGCGCGGTCCGGGCCGTAACCCGCCTTGCGCATGAGCGCGCGAGCGGCCTCGCGGTTCTTTTCGATATCCGCCCCGAAGCCCGGCACGCCCGCCAGCGTTTCGGGAGACATGCCCCACAGGCCATCGGGCGGCGGCTGCAGGTGCCCGCCAATCGCCCCGCTGGCGTCGGTCAGCGCCTCCATGAAGGCATTGCGGTCAAGGGCAAGGGCAAGCGCGCGCCTTATGTCTGGATTATCGAACGGCGGCGCATCGCGGTTCAGCATCAGGTTGGTGTTGTTGTTCAGGCCCGTCGCCTCGCATTGGACACGAGGCGATTGCCGGCGGACGTCGCGCAATTGCGCCATCGTCACGTCGTTGGGGAAGGTCATGTCGTAGCGGCCAGCGACGAAGCTCAACAACGCTGTCGAACGGCTGGTCACGACGGAGAATTCGATGGAGTCGAGGAAGGGCCGCCCTTCCTTCCAGTAATGGGGATTGCGCACCAGCCGGATGCGGTCGAATTGGCTGAAGGAGTCGAGCTTGAAGGGACCTGTGCCGATCGGCTTGGTGCGCATCTGGGCGAGAGGCACATGGCAAGGGTAGATCGGTGAGAGACCCGAGGCCAGCATGCTGAGCAGCGCCGGCTGAGGGCGGTTGAGGTGGATCGTCACCTCATAGTCGTTGGGCGCACGAACGAAGTTGATGTTGCCGAACCAGGCTCCCCGCGGATTGCTGCGCAGCTTGTTGCGCGCCCGGCCGGTCCACAAATTGAAAGTGCACTCGACGTCGCTGGACGTGAAGGGGAAGCCGTCGTGCCACGTCACGTTCTTGCGCAACTTGAATGTCAGTTCGGTCTTGTCGTCGTTCCAGCTCCAGGATTCCGCGAGATCCGGGATGATCGCTTCTGGCGTGTTCTGCGCTGCCGAGGGGTCGAACACCACGAGGTTGTTGAACACCGGCATGAAGGCGACGACGGTCGACGATGCAGTCTCTTCGAGAATCGACGCGCTGGCCGGATTATCGCGATGAAAGATGCGGAGTGCGCCTCCACTCTTCTGCGCGAGCGCCGAGTCGCACCAGCCGAGGATGGCCACTGCTAGACACCAGATTGCGACCCTCGAACGCATTCCCACGACCTTTACGCGCGTTGCCGGGCCCGGCGCCGCAGCATCCACAGAAGCTTACAGCGCCGATGAGCCATCGGTAGGTTCATTCATGCACATCCAATCGATTCGTTTCCACTTTGGATGCAATCAGAGAAGCTGAAGAAACAATGCATACAAACGACTCCTTGAGTCGCCCGAACACCGCCGCCGATCCCGGCGCCGTCTTCCTTTGTCGTTTCCCGCTGCCAGCACGATAATATAAGAGTCGGGGGTTCAGGGGGGAGAGGCGGATGACGGTCGCGGCACGCGCGCTGGCAATAGTTGGCTTGATCTTGACGGTTCTGCTGCCCGGCGTTGCTGCGGCGCAGAAGAAGGTCGTGGTCTACACATCGAACGAAAGCACGCTGAACGATCTCGTGTTCGGCGCCTTCACGAAGGAGACCGGCATTGCCGTCGAGCCGGTCGTCGCCGGATCGGGCGTGGTGATCCGACGCCTGCAGGCGGAGAAGGATCGGCCGCTGGGCGACATCGTCTGGGGTGTGAGCCGTTCGCTGCTGCAAACCAACAAGGCCCTGTTCGCGCCGTACGTTTCCAAGAACAAGGATGCCATTCCGGTCGAGTATCGCGATCCGACCGACCTCTGGATCGGCAATAACCTTCATCTGCTGGTCATTCTTCAGAACACCAAGATCCTTCCGGCCGATCAGGGCCCCAAGGGCTGGAACGACCTGCTCGACCCGAAATGGAAGGGCAAGATCGCCTTCACCGACCCGGCGAATTCGGGTTCGGCCTATGCGACGGTCACCATGCTGGTCGATCTGTGGGGTGGCGGCGACGCGGGATGGAAGAAGGTCGGAGCGCTCTTCAAGAACCTCAAGGTGCTGAATCGTTCGTCTCTGGTCTTCCAGGGCGTGGGCAACGGCGAGTATCCGCTGGGCATCTCGCTCGAATATGCCGGCCCGATGTGGGCCTCGGGTGGTGCGCCGGTGAAGGCGATCTATCCCAACGACGGAACCATCGCTTCGATGGAAGGCATTGCCATCATCAAGAACGGTCCCGATCCCGAAGAGGCCAAGGCGTTCGTCGATTACGTGAACCGCAAGGACGTGCGCGAAATGATCCTGAAGGCGACCTTCCGCCGGCCGACGCGCACCGATCTTGATCTGTCGAGCCTGCCCGGCAGCCTGCCGCCGCTCCAGCAGGTCAAGATGCTCGACTACAAAGAGGATGCCTGGACCGACAAGCGCAAGGAAACGCTGGAGCGCATCAAGGACCTGATCCAGGAGTCGCGCTGAGCGTGAGCGGCATCGTTATCGCGGGCGCCGCCCGGTCGTTCGGTACGGTCCGCGCTGTCGATGGGGTGAACCTCACCGTCGGCGACGGCGAATTCTTCACCCTGCTGGGGCCGTCGGGCTGCGGCAAGACTACCTTGCTGCGCATGATCGCGGGGTTCTGCGAACTCGATGCCGGCGAGATTCGGTTTGGCGCCAAGCGCATCGACCAACTGCCGGCGCACACGCGTGACATCGGCATGGTGTTCCAGAACTATGCGGTGTTTCCCAACCTAACGGTGGCGGCCAATGTCGCCTACGGGCTGAAGGCCCGTCGCGTCTCTGCCGCCGACGTGGCGCGCCGCGTCGACGAGGCCCTCGCCCTGGTGCAGCTCGCAGGCTACGGCGAGCGCTGGCCGCACCAGCTTTCAGGCGGCCAGCTTCAGCGTGTCGCCATTGCCCGCGCGCTGGTCATCCGCCCGCAGGTGCTGCTGTTCGACGAACCGCTCAGCAATCTCGATGCCAGGCTCAGGGTCAGCATGCGTGCGGAGATCCGCGAGCTGCAGAAATCGCTCGGCATCACGGCGATCTACGTGACCCACGACCAGGAAGAGGCGATGTCGGTCTCCGACCGGATCGCGCTGATGCAGAGCGGCCGGCTGGAGCAGGTCGGCGCGCCGGCGGAGATCTATCGCAATCCCACGTCGCGCTTTTCCGCCGAATTCATGGGCACGACGAACCTGATCGAAGCCAAGGCACTCGGCCGGGACGGCACCGGCATGGTTTCGCTGCGACCCGAGGCGTTGCGCCTCGATGCTGACGCCCCGGCGGGCTGGCCGCGGCTTGCCGGTTCCGTGGCCCATGTCGAGGTGCTGGGGCCGATCACGCGGTTCGACGTCCGGCTCGGCGACGGCTCGCGGCTCAAGGTAGCCGCTCTCGACGAGCCGCATCGCGCCCTGGCGACCGGCGCTCCCGTGACCTTGGCCTACGATCCCGCGCGGATCACCGTGCTGCCGTGAGCCCTTCTCCATGAGGCTCGCGATCCCGCACCAGCAGCGGTTGCCGCTCGCCATTGCCGCGCTGGGGTTTCTGTTCCTCGGCCTGTTCCTGCTCTACCCGCTGTTCAACGTCTTCAGCGCCAGCGTGCTGGATGGAGAGGGCGAGAAGTTCACCTTCGCCAACTACGTGAAGATCCTCGGGCGGCCCTTCTATCGGGGCGCAGTCATCAACACGATAACGATCGGCGTTGCCGCCACGATCACCACGATCCTTATCTCCGTGCCGTTCGCCTTCGCGCTGGCGCGTCTGCCGGTGCCGGGCAAGGCGGCGATCATCGCGCTCGCGGCCATGCCGCTGGTGCTGCCGTCTTTCGTCAGCGCCTACGCGATCGTGCTGCTGTTGGGACGCGCCGGCATCGTGACGCAATGGCTGCAGTCCTGGGGCATCGGCTTCGGCTCGATCTACGGCGCCGGCGGCATCGTGCTGGTCTACACGCTGACCCTCTATCCCTATGTGCTGCTGCCGACCATGGCGGCCTTCAAGGCGGTCGACGTCTCTGTCGAGGAAGCCGCACAAAGTCTCGGCTCCTCGCCGCGCCGCACCTTGTGGACGGTGACCCTGCCGATCGTCATTCCGGCCATTCTGGCGGGTGGCCTGCTGGTCTTCATCGAGACCCTGGAAAATTTTGGCGTGCCTTTCGTGCTGGCCGAAGACATGCCGATCTTCGCCGTCGAGGCTTTCAAGCTGTTCGTCGGGGAGACGGCGCCAAATCCGTCTTCGGCTGGCGTGCTGGGCGTATTGCTGATCGCCATGACGTCGCTGGTGCTGCTGATCCAGCGGCGCTTCCTGTCCAGCCGGCGCTTCGCGACAGGGGCGCGCTCGGCGCCGCCGATCCTGCGCGTCGGTCTGGGGCTGCGCCTCCTGGCCACGACCTACTGCTGGGGCGTGGTGCTGCTTGCGCTGGTGCCGTTCTTCGCCATCGTCGTGTTGTCGTTTATGGAGTTCCGCGGTCCGGTGCTCCATTCCAATTTCAGCCTGGCTAATTTCACGGCCCTCTTCGAGCGGTCGACGCGGCCGCTTCTCAACACGTTGATGTTCGCTACGTTGGCGGCGATCGGCGTCACCCTCGTCGGCGTGCCGATCGCCTATGTCGTGACCCGCATGCGGTCCGCGATGGCCTCGCTGCTCGACGTGATTGCCACGCTGCCGTTTGCAGTAGCAGGTACCGTGCTCGCCATCGGCTTCGTCGTGTCGTTCAACAGCGGCTGGCTGATCCTGACCGGCGGGCCGTTTATCATGGTGCTCGTCTACACGGTGCGAAAAGTGCCGTTCGCGGTGCGTTCCTCGAGTGCGATCCTGCATCAGATCGATCCATCGTTGGAAGAAGCGTCCATCAGCCTCGGTCGCTCGCCGCTGCAAACTTTTGGCCGCATTCTGGTGCCATTGATGCTTGGTGGCATCCTGAGCGGCTTCGTGTTGACGTGGGTGACGATCGCCTCGGAGCTCAGCGCGACGGTGGTGCTGTACAGCGGCCAGTGGAGGACACTGACGGTGGTTATGTTCCAGGCCCTCGAGGGCGGTGGCGGCGGCATTGCCACGGCGGCGGCGTCGACCCTGATCATCGTGACCCTGCTGCCGATCGCGCTGCTCTATCGGCTGGTGCGCCGCTACGAACTTTCGACGTGATTGCGTGCCAAAGATTGCCGTTCAGGGCATCCTGACGGCCCTGGAAGCGTTTTGACGGGGCCATGGCCAGAAGAGTGCGGACCCGGATCGTGCTGGCGGTCGCTGCGGTAGTCGGCGTGCTGGCCCTCGCCAGCGTGGCGGCACCCCATGTAGTGGATGTCGATGCCTACCGGCCGGCCATCGTCCAGGCAGTCAAGGAGGCGACCGGCCGTGAGCTGGTGATCGAAGGGCCCTTGAAGCTCTCGATGTTTCCGCAGCCGCGCGTTAGTGCCCGGAAGGTCCGCTTCGCCAACGCGCTGGGCACCAAGGGCGCGCAGATGGTCGACGTGGAGTGGATCGGCGCGTCGCCAGCATGGTGGCCGCTTCTGCGCGGCCAGTTCGAGATCGGGCGCCTCACGCTCTACAAGCCGGCCATCATCCTGGAAGCCGATGCCAAGGGCCGTCCCAACTGGCAGTTCGAACCGGGCGCTGGCGCTGTCCAGCCTGCAGGTGCACCCAGTGCCGGCTTTCACCTCTCGGTGGGGCGCCTGCGCATCGTGCAGGGCACGCTGACCTATGCCGCCCCGGCGACCGGCACCACGCTGACCGCGCAAGACGTCGATGTGACCGCGTCGGCCGGTTCGCTCGACGGACCATTTACCCTGATCGGTACGGCGACCGTGAACGGTGTGCCGCTCAGTCTCGACGCGATTGTCGGTGGCCCGACCGACAAAGGCCATCCTGCAGTACTGAAGTTCAAGGTCGAGAGCGGCACTCTGGATTTCGATGGTCACATCAGTCGCATTGCCGCCGACGCCGAGGTGAACGGCAAGCTCACGGTGGCGACCGGGGGATTGACTGACTTCGTCGCCGCGGTGTCGCGCGCCATCGGCCAGGCGCCGCCGGCCATTGCCGCGTCGCTGGTAGGCCAGTTTGCATTCGACGGAGGCGTCGAACTCAAGGCGGATCGTCTTGCCCTCGCTGACTTCAAGATGTCGATGGGAGGCGACACCGCTTCCGGCAATCTGGCTCTCACAGGTGGCGCTGCGCCGTCCATTCAAGGCCGCTTGTCGACGCAGAAGATCGATGTCGATCGCTGGCTGGAGGTGATGTCCAAGCCGGCGGCGTCTCAACCGCAGGCCCCATTACCATCACCCCCCGTGGCGTCATCGCCCGCTGCGCCGCCAGCACCACCGGCGACGTCGTTGTCGCCATTTCCACCGCAGGTCACAGTGTCCGTGGCGATGGAGGCGAAGGAGGTCATCTATCGCAAGGCCACCATGCGCGACCTGGATATGGCCGTCGCCATCAACCGGGGCATCATCGAGATCCCGCGGTTGAATGCCGTGCTGCCAGGGGAGGCCATCCTGCAAGCCAACGCGGCAGCCACACCTGCCAAGCCGGGCGCTCCAGCGGGCAAGCCAGCAGCCGATACGGTCCAATCTGCCGGCACCATCAGTCTGGCGAGTGCACAGCCACGCGAGACCCTTGCCTGGTTCGGGATCGATACGTCGGGTGTCCCGGCCGGCAAGCTCCAGACGCTCGGGTTCAGTGGCAAGATCGCGTCAACGGCCAATGCCGTGAAGATCGACGAACTGGTGCTCGATCTCGATGGTCAGCGTGCGACGGGCAGCGGCAGCATCACCTTTGGCCTGCCCCTCACTGTCGTATCCACGGTGCAGCTCGATCGCTTCGATCTCGATGCCTATGTGCCGAAGTCCACTGCGACTGCGGCGGCAATCGCGCCGCCTGTCGTGCCGGCAACGGTCGCCCCCGCCGTGCCGGCCGTATCGGACAAGGGCGCTCCCATTCTTGGGATGAAGGCCAAGGTGGCGAAGCTCGTCTATCGCGGCGAGACCCTGAACGGCGTCGATGCCGATGTGAGCCTCCAGGGCAACCTCCTGAAGCTGAATGGTATCAAGGTCGCCGACTTGTTGGGCGCCAAGCTCGATCTCAAGGGACAGGTCGCGGATTTTGGAACGGATCCGCGCTTCGACCTCACCTTCACCACAAGCATGCCCGATACCGACAAGCTGCTGATCTATGCCGGCCTGCCGAAGTTCATCAACGGCAAGATCGGCGCGGCGACGGCGACCGGCGGCGTGGTCGGCACGATGGGGGCGGTCGCCGTGCGCAACGCCACCGTCACCATGGCGGGCGCCACGGCCCGTGCCACCGGCTCGCTGGTGCTGGGAGACAATTTCGCCTTCGATTTCCCGAGCTTCGGCCTGCAGGCGCGAGATGCCAGCCAGTTGGTGTCGGTCGCCACGGGGCGTGCTCAATCGGGGATCGGCGGGCTCGAGGTGGCCGGTGCCTTCAAGGGCAACGAGAAGAATATCTCGTTCGACGGCAATCTGACGGCGATGCGCACGCCCATGATCGGCCGCGTCGAGGCCGGTTTGGCGGGACGGCCGAACATCACGGCGAATCTCCGTATTCCGGGGACATTGGATTTCGATAGCTGGTTGGGTGTCGCTGACGGCGCCTCGCCCCCACCGCCGGCCGCTCCAGCCAACAGCGGCGGCGAAGCAGCGCCAGCTCCGGTGCGTGCTGCACCGGCCCGCGCGGCAACCGGCAAGGCAATCGACCTCTCGGCGTTGCGCGCCTTCGATGCCACGCTCAACCTCGAGACCAGTGCCCTCGAACTCTCGTCGCTCAAGGTCCTCTATGGCGACATGACCGCGAGCCTGCGCAACGGTGTCCTCAAGATTTCCAAGCTCACGGGCCAGTTCTACGGCGGCGCCGTCGATTTCGTCGGCACTGTCGATGCCTCGAAGGCGTCGATGTCGATCGACCTCACCGGCTCGCTGCAGGGTATCTATCTCGGCGAGCTGCTGCGTGGTGCTGCGAGCACCAGCACCTTCGGCAATGACCATCTGATGGTGGCGGTCGACGGCAAGATCAATGTCATGCAGATCGAAGTGCACAGCCAAGGTACTTCACCCGAGCAGATCCGCGACTCGCTGACGGGACGAGGCAAGGTGAGCGGCTACGTCTACCCCTCGGTGGCTGCGGGGTCCCTGGGGCTCGCTTCTTTCGCGACCGGTATCGGCAGCATCTTCAGCACCGAAATGGGATTCGGCTCCGCCGTCCTTTCTGGCTTTATCAACGTTCAGAGCAGCGTCGCGGGCGACCTCGACATTTCCAACGGCGTGCTCTCCCTACGGAATCACACGGTGCAGGGGCAGAACGCCGTGGCCATGATCGACAGTCGGACCAGTCTGACGGCGGCCACGACCGAGACGACGATCTCCCTGGATACGGGGTCGCGCGGGTCGATCGATTATGTGATGGCCGTGAAGGGGCCGGTTTCCGCGCCGACGATGAACGTCGGCGGTCGTTAGGCCGCCCGGTTCTTCAGAATTTCCCAGGCGCGGCGGAAGCTCGACGCCATCTCGTCAGCCGGCACGGCGCCGGAGAAGAGCACATGGCCCTGCAATGCAAAGCTCGGCACGCCCTGGATGCCGGCGTTGCGCGCCATCTGGTCGCCGGCCAGCACTTCCTTGCGGCCCTGGTCGCTTTCCAGCATGGCCAGCACCTCGGCACGATCAAGCCCGCCTTCGGCGCCGATATCGGCCAGGATCTTCGAGTCGCCGATATCGGCGCCCTTGCAGAAATAGCCGTCGAACAACTCCTCGACGATCGCGTCCTGAACGCCCTTCTGGCCGGCGAAGCGGATCAGCCGGTGGGCGTTCACCGTGTTGGGCGTGCGGGTGATCTTGTCGAGGTGGAACTCCAGACCGACATGCGCGGCCGCCTCGGTGAGGCGCTGGTCGATCTGCCGGGAGCGTTCGAGACCACCGAACTTGGCGATGCGATACTTCACCCGATCCACGCCTTCGGCCGGCATGTCGGGGTTGAGCTGGAACGGATGCCAGGCGACGGCGATCTTGCAATGGTGTTCGGCCAGGATATCGAGAGCGCGCTCAAGGTGGCGCTTGCCGATGTAGCACCAGGGACAGATCGCGTCGGAGATGACGTCGATGCGGCCGATCGGATGGGCCTGATCCATGGTTTGTTTCCTTCCCTATTGCGTTGAATCGTATACCCGCGTCGAATCGGGAGCAATGACCCGAACCCTTTGGAGAGCTCCATGGACAAGCCGAAATACCGCTCTGCGCTGATCGTAGGCACCGGCCCCGGCCTCAGCGCCTCGCTCGCTCGCCTCTTTGCCCAAAACGGGCTCACCGTCGACCTGGCAGCCCGCCAGACGGACAAGCTTTCCGCACTTGCGAAGGAAACAGGAGCAGCCGTCCATGCTTGCAACGCGGCAGACCCCGGCGATGTTGCCGCCTTGTTCGGCGCGCTCGACGCTGCCGGCCGGACGCCGGATGTCGTCGTCTACAACGCCAGCAACCGGGTCCGCGCGCCATTCGTCGACTTGGTGCCCGACGACGTGAAGCGGGCGATCGAGATCAGCGCTTTCGGCGCCTTCCTCGTCTCCCAACAGGCGGTGAAGCGCATGCTGCCCAAGCAGCATGGCGCGGTGTTGTTGTCCGGTGCGACTGCCGGCGTAAAGGGCTTCGCGCTTTCAGCCACCTTCGCCATGGGCAAGTTCGCGTTGCGCGGCCTGGCACAATCTATGGCGCGTGAGCTCAGCCCCAAGGGCATCCATGTCGCTCACTTCGTCATCGACGGTGGTATCCGTAGCGCCGCCCGACCCGTACCGACCGATCGGCCGGACAGCCTGCTCGATCCCGACGCTATCGCTGAAACCTATTGGGCCGTGTTGCAACAGCATCGCAGCGCCTGGAGCTGGGAAGTCGAGGTGCGGCCGTGGGTCGAGAATTTCTGAGCGCTCAGGCCGCCGCGACGATTTCGAGCTCTACGAGCCAGTCGGCAACGAGAGTCTGGACGACAATGACGGTCGTTGGAACGATACGACCGTTCAAGGCAGCAACGCGTGCATTCTGATTGGCCACTGCATAGGACGGGTCGCGTAGATAGCTGGTGACCCGGACGATGTTGTCGACCGACATGTCGGCGCTGGCCAGGATCGTCCGCAGGTTGGACCAGATCAGCTCGAGCTGATCTGCAAGTGTCTTTCCGGCGATACCGCGTTCGTCGAGGCCCATGGTGCCGCTGACGTATAGGAAGCGGCTCGGGTTGCGCACTTCGAGCGCATGCAGGTAGGTGGTGGTCGCCGGATAGATGCCCGCTTCGGGGCTATGCGGGATCATCTTCACGGCGAGGCTCCGATCTCATTTTAAAGGGCGGTTTCGAGCAGCTGGCGCGCTTCGTGCAGGTTGCCCAGCACGGTGATGCATTTTTCACGAACCTCCGGGAGCGGCAGCAGGATGTCGGGCACCATGATCGCCATGGTCCCCGCCGCGTGCGCCGCCGTCAGGCCGACATTCGAATCCTCGAAAGCGACACAGCGTTCCGGCGCAATGCCGAGACGGCGTGCGGCCTCGAGGTAGATGTCGGGGGCGGGTTTGGCGTGCACGACATCGTCGCGCGTCGCGACCGCCTGGAAGCGGTCGAGCAGACCGGCGTGGCCGAGATGGCGCTCTGCCGTGGCCCGGCCAGCCGAAGTGGCGACCGCTAGGGGCAGGCCACGCCCGGCCAGGAAGTCGAGCAGTTCCACCACGCCTGGCTTAACCGGGATGTTGGCCTCCAGCAGGCTCTTGGCATGATTGGAGAACCGCATCCGGAACTCCTCGATGCGAAAGCCCGCCCCATAGAAATCCTGGATCATGACGTCGCATTCCTTGCCGGGAATGCCGACCATCGAATGGCAGAAGGCCAGCGGCATTTCGAGGTCGAGGCTTTGCGCTGCTGCCTGCAGCGCCTCGACGTAGACCGCTTCCGTGTCGATCAGCAGACCGTCCATGTCGAAAAGGGCGGCCTCAATAGGTTTTCTCAGCATGCTTTCGTTCTAAGCTGGATCATTGACAGGGCAAGGCGGAGAAAAATTCATGCGCATCCATAACCTATATGTCGACGCCGAGGGCGAGACGCACTTCCGCGATATCGAGATCGAATGGAAGAACGAGGGCCGCGGCGGCAAGACCTCGGCCACCTTGCCGGCGACCGGCATCATTTTCCGCGAAACGCCCGGCACCTACGATTATGAATGGCATCCGGCCCCGCGTCGGCAGTACATCATCAACCTCGATGCTGGCGTTTCCATTCAGGCGAGCGACGGCGAGACACGCATCATTGGTCCCGGCGAAGTCATCCTGGTGGAGGACACGCACGGCAAGGGCCATTTCTCCAAAGCGGTCGCAGGCAAGCTGCGCCATTCCATTTTCGTCCCGATCGAGTAGCGCGTAGAGGAAGCCATGAACATCCAGACCCAGATCGATCCGACCAACGACCTCGTCGAACAGGCCAAGCGCGTGCTGCCGGGTGGCAGCTTCGGCAACATGCCGGCCGAAGTGATCCTCAAGGAAGGCAAGGGCGGCCGCATCTACGACGAGGCCGGCAAGGAGTATGTCGACTTCCTCTTGGGCTCGGGGCCGATGTTCATCGGTCATGCCCATCCCGACGTCACGGCCGCCGTCCAGGCGCAGATCCCCTTGGGCACGACCTTCTTCGGCAACAACCGACATGGCATTGCGCTCGCCGAGGCGATCGTCGACGCCGTACCCTGCGCCGAACAGGTGCGCTTTGTCTGTTCCGGCACCGAAGCCGATCTCTACGCGATGCGTGCGGCGCGCGCCTTCCGCAAGCGCGACAAGATCCTGAAGTTCGAGGGCGGCTATCACGGCATGAGCGACTATGCGCTGGTCTCGCTCGCGCCCAAGAACCCCGGCAACTTTCCGCGCGGCTCCGTGGACTCGGCGGGCATTCCCAAGTCCGTGGTCGACGAGATGGTGGTCGCGGCCTTCAACGACATCGAGATGGTCGAGAGCCTGATCGAGGAACAGAAGGATGAGTTGGCCGGCGTCATCGTCGAGCCGTTCCAGCGGCTGATCCCGCCCAAGCCCGGCTTCCTGCAGGCGCTACGCGCCATAACCGCCAAGCACGGCATTCCGCTGATCTTCGACGAGGTCGTGACCGGCTTCCGCTTCGCCTATGGCGGCGCCCAGGAATATTACGGTGTGACGCCCGATCTCTGCACCCTGGGCAAGATCGTCGGTGGTGGCTTTGCGCTCGCCGCGATCGCCGGCCGTGCCGACATCATGAAGCACTTCGACCGGCTCGCCATGACCGACGAGGATTTCATCTTCCAGGTCGGCACGCTGTCCGGCAATCCGGTGGCCGCCGTTGCCGGTCTCGCCACGCTGCAGGTGCTGAAACAGCCGGGCACCTACGACAAGGTCTTCGAGGCAGGCCGGGAGTTGATGGGCACGCTGACCGAGCTCGTCCAGAAGGCCGGTCTGAAGGCGCAGGTCGTCGGCGAACCGCCGCTGTTCGACATCGTCTTCACCGACCAGCCGATCAAGGACTATCGCGATACGCTGAAGGGCGATACCGCGATGCTGAAGCGCTTCAACCAGCACCTGCGCGCCCGCGGCATCATGAAGGGCGAGAGCAAGTACTATGTCAGCGTGGCGCATACCCGCGCCGACCTCGATCACACGATCAATGCGTGGAAAGAGGCGATCGACGAGCTCAAGGCCGGGCGCTGAGAAGACTGCCCAGCATCAAGCCGAGGACGAGATCGTCCTCGGCGCCGAAGCTGTGGCGCGCGATGCGTCCAGCGCGATCGATCACGACCGTCGAGGGCGTCCCCTTGAAGCCGTAGGCCGCCATCGTCCGCGGGATCGGACCATCCGACGAAGGTTGGTCCACGGCCACCGGAAAGGTCAGGCGGTATTCGTGCAGGAAGGCTTCGAGCGACACCGGCGTCATCGCCGCGTGATGCTCGAACACCGTATGGATACCCAGCACGACGAGATCGTCGATGCTCTTGGCGATCTCGTGCAGGCGCCGTGCTTGCGGTACGGCCTGCGATACGCAGCCGGGGCAGAGCATCTGGAAAGCGTGCAGCACCACCACCTTGCCGTGGAACATCTCGAGGCTGAGGGGATGGTCGGTGTTGAACCAGCGCTCCGCCTCGATCGGCGGCGCGGAAACAAGCGTCTCGGTCATGGTTACGGGCTGTCCAGTCCCTTCTTCTTCAGGACGGGCCCATTGCTGGGATTGGCCAATGCCAGAAGAAGGGCTTCGGCCGCAGCACGGTTACGTGTGGCCACGGAGATGCCGCCGGAATAGATCGTGTAGTGCTGAACATCGAGCGGGATAGGGCCCACGAACTGGACGCCGGCTACGCCCATGAGTTCGCTGCTCTGCTGCAAGGCGATGTCGGCTTTGCCGTCGACGATGCGGTCGGCGACCAGGCCACCCTGAACCAGCACGGCCTTCGCCTTGATCTGGTCGGCGATGCCCAGCTTCTCGAACAGCCTGGCGAGATAGATACCGCTCGAACCGCCAGCGGCAGGATCGATGTAGGCTACGGCGCGGGCGGCGAGCAGCGCCTTCTTGAAGCCGTCGACATCGGAGAGATCGGGGACCGGCGCGCCCTGCTTGACGCCGACGCCGATGCCGGCACGCGCCAACTCCTTGGCGCTGCTCTCATCGACGCGGTTGCCGAGGAGAGACGCCATGGGGATCGGCGGGATCACGAGCACATCGAAATACTCGCCATCGGCGGCGCGCTTCTGCAATGCACCCGCCGTGCCGTTGTCGATCGTCACCTTGTGCCCGGTCTTCTTCTCGAATTCCGCGACCAGTTCCAGCGCCGCCGGTTTGTAGGCACCGGCCGTCAGGAGCTTGAGATCGGCAGCGGAGACGCTGCCGCCCGCGACAAGAATGCAAAGGAGAACGAGAAGAAGGCGCATTTTTCCCTCAGGCCGGCGTGCCCATGATGTAGGGCTTGAGCGCAGCATACATCACCGTGTGTGTCGGTGTCGGGACATTGTGCTTGGCGCCGAGTTCGATGAGCTTGCCGGACAGCCACGGCAGTTCGATGCGATTGCCGCGCAGCAGATCGGTCGCCATCGAGGGCATGAGGTGAGGAGGGGCGTTGCGGGTGAACGACACCGCCCGGTCCACGGCGTCCGCCGGAAGGGCAATGCCGATGGCGCGGCCGACATCGACGACTTCGCGATAGGCGGCATGGAATAGGGCGTCGGTGTCCTTGTCGCCGCGGATCTTGCCGAGCGGCAGGCGGGTCAGGGCCGATACGCTGGCATTGGACGCCAGCATCAGGAACTTCAGCCACAGGTCGGTCAGGATCGACTCGCTCAGTATGCCGTCGATGCCGGCCTTCTTGCACATTTCGGCGAATGCTACGGCACGCGGGCTGCGGCTGCCGTCGGGTTCACCGAAGGTCATGCGCATGGCGGTTCCGGTCTGACGGATCAGGCCCGGCTCGGCGATGGTCGCGCTGATGCCGGCGACGCCCGGCATGACCGACTGCGGACCGAGAATAGGGATCAACCGCTCGTGCGCATCGACGCCGTTCTGCAGGGTAATGACTGCAGTCGACGGTCCGACCATCGGTTTGATCGCTTCGCCCGCGCTTTCGACATCCCACAGCTTGACGCAGAACAGCACATAGTCGACCCGGCCGACGGTAGCCGGATCATCGGTGGCCTGGGTCGGCTTCAGATGCGTGTTGCCGCGCTCGCTCTCGATTCTGAGGCCATGGTTCTTCATGGCGGCGAGATGTGCGCCGCGCGCGATGAACGTGACGTCCGCTCCAGCGTGAGCAAGGGCCGCACCAAAACCACCTCCAACGCCGCCGGCGCCGACTACTGCAATGCGCATCGAAACTCCTCCAGATGATCAGGCTCAGTCACGGTCGGGCCATATTCTCCGTCAAGGCTTGATCCTCGGCGAAAGTCTAGGGAGGCCGTGGTGAAAGCCAGTCTTTTGTCCTTCATGCCGGCTCTGTTGATCCTGGCGTCGGCAGTGAGCGCGCTGGCCGACAGCCGGTCACAGAAATATCGCAGCAACGGCTGCGAGGTCGAACGCAAGTTCGATGACGATGGAAAATCCGAAACCAAGATCGACTGCAAGCCCGGTTATGGCCGAGCGTATGCCGGCTCGGGGAAAGAAGAATTCCGCCAGGGCGGCTGCGAGATCAAGCGCGAGTGGAAGCCCGATGGCGAGTACAAGGAAGAGGTGAAGTGCAAGTGAGCCAACGTCTCAAATGATGCTGGCGACCAGCAGGCAACCCACGATGCCCGTAAGTCGCAGCGGGCCCGTGAGTTCCAACCGCAACGCATAGTCGGCCCCCAGCGGTCGGTCGCTGCCCTGCACGGCGACGGTCGCTTCCCCGCGGGGATTGTAGGCGATGTGGATGCCGGGCTGGAGATTGAGGGTGTGGCCTTCGTCGAGGACGACCATGTCGATGGACACCTCGGCCCGCGCGCCGATCAGGTTCACGACCTCGACTGGGCCGGCTTCCAGCCGGCTGACGATCGGCGTCTCGCCGGCAAAGCGCACGGGGCGGAAAGGCTGACGCACATCGATCTCGCTATGCGGCGTTTCCAGCACGAGGCCGCTGCCAGCCACCAGTGCCTGCACACGATCGTAGCCGGTATAGTCGGAGAAGGGGCCGGGCTCGACGATCGGGGTGCGGCCGAACCGCCAGCTCTCGCCCGAATAGGCAATGTCGACGGTCGTTCCGCCGCCATTCTTCCAGGGTGTGCGCCGATAGCTGACCGGATCGAGCAGGGTAATCACGGAACAATCTTCTCCTTGCGGAAGCGCGTCAGCAGGCGCTCGAACATCGCCTCGCTATCGACCACCTCCTGGAAACCATGCAGGCGGCTCTTGGTGACATCTGACATCACGTCCCAGTCCGAGCCAAATACATAGTCAGCGAACGGCCAGGCGACGAGCTGGCCGAAGTCGAATTTTTTGAGGCCATGTTTCTTCGTCATGGCCGTCCAGAGGTCGGCCTTGTCGGCCATGTGCTGGGTGAGGCTGATGGTCTGCACTTCACCAACCTTCATGCCGAAGACGCCGGCGATGCGCGGCCAGACGTTGCGCCAGCGGTAGTAGTCGCCATTGGTGATGTTGTAGGCCTGGTTGGCCGCCCGCTTCTCCGTCGCCGCCCAGAGGGCTGCGTTAGCGAAGTGCGAGGACTCGGTCACCTGATAGATCGTGCCATAGGCGCCGGGCTTGCCGGGGAAGCGCAGCGGCAGGCCGAGTTCCTTGGAGATGGCCGCATAGACGGCAATCGCCGGGAGAATGCTCATCGCCGTGCCCGGCGCGAAGCCGCAAAGCGTCTGCGGCCGGAGTTCCGTCCAGCTCCACTTCTTGCCGCGCTGGAAGGCCGTCAGCCAGTCGATCTGGTCGAAATAGAAGTCCGGCGGCATGTGCCGCGGATCGGTCTCGCGCATCGGCGTCTTCAGCGGCCCGAGATGCGTGCCGTAATACTTCGTGCCCGTCACCAGGACGACGCGCTGCAGCGATCGCGACGCCTTGGCGATGGCGCTCACCGAGTTCACCAGCATGTCGCGGTTGGGCGCGATCACCGCCGCATAGTTTGCCGCGTTGCCGGTGGCGGGCTGGAAGGCGGCGTAGAAGATGTGCGTGACGTCGCGAAGCTTCCCGAGCTTGTCCGCGACGTCGTCGAGATCGAGCAGGTCGACGGAGATATAGCGGTAGCGCGAACCGTCCTTTGCGGGACGGCGCGACAGGCCGATCACCTGCCAGTCGCCTTCGGCCACCAGCTTCTCGACGATATAGCGGCCGATCACGCCCAGCGCGCCGACGACAACGGCTTTCTTCTTCATGGCGGCACTCTACCTCGCTGCGGCGACAGTGCCATTGTCCAGCAGGGCCGCGATTTCGGCGGGTGTGTATCCATGCTCCGCCAGAATCGCTGCACTGTGCTGACCCGGCACGGGCGCGTCGGCCCGCGACGTGCCGGGCGCGGGCGGCTGCATGCCGGGAAGTGCCGGCACCGGCACCTTCTGTGGCAACCCGGCCTGTTCGAGCCAATGGATCAATCCGGTCTCGCGGACCTGCGGCTGGTCGAGGAAGTCGGCATAGCTGTTCAGGCGCTCGTGCATCAGCCGCGCTTCGGTGAGGCAGGCGCTCCAGTGTGCCGACGTCTTGGACGCAATCGCGGGCCGGACGATTGCATAGACCTCCGCCTCGCTCGCAAGCCGCAGGGCAGGCGTGGCAAAGCGGGCATCCTGGGCAAGGGCCGGCATGTCCATCGCCGCACACAGGCTCGCCCAGTCGCGGTCGTTGATGGCGATGATCGACATCCAGCCGTCGGCCGTCTTGAAGACGCCGCCCGGCACGCCGCCGGGCTTCATCGTGCCGCCTTCGAGATGGCAGGCCATCAGCCGGATCGACTGCAGCGCCGTCGCCGCCTGCATGAGGCTGACGTCGATATAGCGTCCACGCGGTTCGTCGCGCCGCGCATAGAGGGCCGTGCTCAAGGCCTGATAGGCGTAGAGCGCGGTCGACATGTCGACCACGATGACCGGCACGCGGTGAGGGATACCGTCCTCGCCGCGATTCTCGGACATCATGCCGGTGTAGGCCTGCAGCACGGGATCCATCGCCGGCCGCTCCGAGAGCGGACCGGTCTGGCCGAAGCCGGAGATCGAGACGTAGAGGATGCGCGGCTCGCGGGCCGACACCGCCTCGTAGTCGAAGCCCAGACGCTTGATCACGCCGGGCCGGAAGCCTTCGAGGAAGATGTCTGCGCCCTGGAGCAGGCGCCACAACACCTGCTTGCCGGCTTCGGTCTTGAGATTGACCGAGATGCTGCGCTTGCCCATGTTGCCGATGATCGAAAAGGCGGTGTGGCTCTCGTAGCGCACGCCCAGTGCGCGCGCCCAATCGCCCTCGCCGATGCTCTCGACCTTGATCACTTCCGCACCATGCTGAGCGAGCAGCATGGCGCAATAGGGGCCAGCGATACCCTGGCTGAGATCGACGACCTTGAGGCCGGCGAGGGGCGCGTCGTAGCTCATGGCAATAACTCAGACGAGCTTGATCAGCATCTTGCCGAAGTTCTCGCCACGCAGCATGCCGATGAAGGCGCGTGGTGCCTTGTCGATGCCGGTGACGACATCCTCGCGGTACTTCACCTTGCCGGCGCGGACCCATTCGCCCATCTGGCGCATCGCCGGTCCATATTGTTGGGCGAAGTCGGTGACGATGAAGCCGCGGGCCGTCACGCGCTTGCCGACGAAGGTGCCCATCAGGCGCGGCCCCATCTCGGCGGCGGTGGCGTTGTACTGCGAGATCGAACCGCACAGCGCCACGCGGGCGAAGAAGTTGAGGTTGCGCACTACGGCGTCGGAGATCGCGCCACCGACATTGTCGAAATAGACGTCGATTCCGTTGGGGCAGGCGGCCCTAAGCGCCGCGTCGAGATCCTTTTCGGCCTTGTAGTCGATGCACGCATCGAAGCCGAGCTCATCCTTCACGAACGCGCATTTCTTGGTGCCGCCCGCGATGCCGACGGTGCGGCAGCCCATGAGCTTGGCGATCTGGCCCACCACCTGGCCGACGGCGCCCGAAGCGGCCGACACCACGACGGTCTCACCGGGCTTGGGCTGGCCGACATGCAGCAGGCCGAAATAGGCGGTCATGCCCGGCATGCCCAGCACGCCATTGGCGGTCGAGATCGGCGCGATCGTGGGATCGACCTTGCGCAGGGTGGGGCCGCCACCGATCGCATACTCCTGCCAGCCGAGGCGATCCTCGACGATGTCGCCGACCTTGAAGCCTGCATGCTCCGACTTCACGACTTCGCCCACCGTGCCGCCGGTCATCACCTCGTTGAGGCCGACCGGCGAAGCATAGGAGGCGGCATCGCGCATCCGACCGCGTTGATAGGGATCGAGCGAGAGATAGTGGACCTTCACCAGCACCTCGCCATGCCGCGGCTCGGGCACCGGCGCTTCCTCGACGCGGAAATCGGTTTCGGCAGGTTCACCCGGCGGCCGGCGCACGAGGACGACACGGCGATGGGTCTTGGGAATGCTGGCTGGGCTGCTCATGGGACGCGTCAACTCCTGATTGGTTGACGTGCACCATAGCGCGGGATGGAGCGTCGTTCAGCCCGCAGCGCCGCGAGCCATCGCGGTGCGGAGGCGCTCGGTCGCGGCCTTCATCGCCGGTCCGATTTCGCGATGCACCTTGTCGGGCGTCGTCGTCGCCGAAAGGACCGTGCAATTCAGCACGAACAGCCTGCCGTCGGCCGGCCGCAGGACAGACGTCGCGACAGTGGTCAGGCCGGGATAGAGCACGTCGGCGTTCACGACATAGCCCGTCTTCGCGAAGCCCTTCATCGCCGCTGCATAGGGCTTCTCCATCTTGCGCCACAACTCGGGCTCGGCGCGGGAGATCTCGTCGATCAGCGTGTCGCGTTCCGAAGCGGGCAGGCCACCCATGTAAGCCCAGCCGACGCCGCTGTTGGCGATTGGCACCATCGAGCCGATGCGCCAGTTGACCGTGAGCATGGCGTTGGGCGCCTCGAAGCGTTGCAGGCAGATCATCTGCAGCCGCTCGCGTGTCGTGAGCCCAGCCGCGGCTTTGAAGGTCGAGGCGATCTCTTGCAGGTCGGCGCGCACCAGGTCGGCGATATCCAGCGCACTGATCGCGGCAAAGCCCAGGGTCAGGACAGCTATACCCAGACGAAAGCCTGCATCGCCGGGTTCAACAGTGAGGTAGCCCGCTTTCACCAGCGTCTGACAAAGCCGCCACACGGTGGGCTGCGGCAGCTTCGTGAGGCGGGCGATCTCGCTGCTGCCCAACACTTTCCTCTGTTCCGTGAAGCATCGCAGCACATCGAGCCCGCGCAGCAGGGCCGTGACGACAGGTTGGCTCAAGACAAAGCCTCTTGACCGCCGGGGCTGGCGGTTCTTAAGTAATGAATAAGTTATTCATATAATGAATAGAGCGTCTTTCTGTCAAGGCGCCGGAGGAAAGAGGATGATTTCGTATCCGTTGCGCGTATCGACCATGAACACGCGCGTCATCGAGGCCGGCAGCGCCGGTCAGCCGATTGTTCTGGTGCATGGTACGGGCGGCCGGGCCGATCGCTGGACTCGCAATGTCGATGCGCTGGCTGTCGCGGGGCACCGCGTGGTCGCCTTCGATCTTCCGGGGCACGGCTTCGCCTCGAAAGGATCGGGCCTCGATTGTTCTGTGCCGGGCTACCGGAAGTTCCTGGCGGACTTCCTCGATGAGATGAAGATCGACAGGCCTGTGATCGTCGGCACGTCGCTCGGCGGCCATGTCGTGGCGTCCTTCGCCTGCGAGCATCCCGACCGCGTGAGCGGCGTGGTGCTGTCGGGCAGCATGGGGTTGGTGCCACTGGGTGCGGAAGCGCGCGGCCGGGTCGAGGCGGGCGCCAACAACCAGACCTACGAAGGCGTGAAGGGAAAGCTCGCCCGTGTGATCTTCGATCCGGCGCTGGTCACTCAAGAATTCATCGACGAAGAGTTCCGTATCAACAACTCCGCCGGCTCGAAAGAGTCGTTCGCGACCCTCGGGCGCTACATCGGCCAGAAGCTCGACGACGATGTCGTGGGCGAAAGACTGGCGAAGCTCACGCCTACGTTGCCAACCCTTCTGTTGTGGGGCGCGGAGGACAAGACCGTGCCGCTGGCAGTGGGTGAGGCGGCGGCCAAGCTGCTGCCCGGATCCCGGCTGGTCGTCCTGCAGAAGGCTGCGCACACCTCGTATTACGAGCGCGCCGGCGACTTCAACGCCGTCATGCTCGACTTCCTCGCCGGTCAACTGGGTCGGCACAAGGCCGAGGGCGTGGAGTACCGAGCATGAGCGACTTCATCGTCAACGGCACGCTGATCGATGGCACAGGCGCGGCACCAACGCCTCTGCGCTGGATCGAAATCGAAGATGGCCGCGTCGCCAGCATCGCAAGCGGCGAGGCCAATGCCGGGCGTCCACTGCCGGAGGGCGGCAAGGTCCTCTTCGATGCGGCCGGCCTCACCGTCATGCCGGGTATCGTCGATGCCCACTGCCACATCAGCTACGGCGTGGCGCGCGGCATGGAGGAACAGGACCTCTATGCCTCGGCGGAGTACCGCGCCATTCGCGCCATGTGGCACGCCGGGCAAGTCCTGCGTTCGGGAGTAACGGCGATCTGCGATCCCGGCGGAAGCTGGAACGTGGCGATTGCGGTACGAGATGCCATCAAGGCCGGCATGTTCGAGGGGCCGCGCATCTCTGCGGCCGCCCGGTATCTCACGACCCATACCGGATTGGCGGACTACTACCCGACATGGATCGGGGCGCCGAAGTCGGGCGTCGGCGCCATCACCAACGATGTCCAGGCGATGCTGACCGAGGTCCGGGCTCAGGCCAAGAATGGCGTCGATCTGGTGAAGATCGCCGCCAGCGGAGAATCGTCGATCCTGTCGCCAGGCGGCGGCAGCGTGCCGGCCTTCCGGCGCGAGGAGCTGACGGTGATCGTCGACGAGGCGCATCGGCTGGGCAAGCGCGTGACTGCGCATGCCCGCAACGGCCAGGCGATCGTCGATTGCATCGATGCCGGTGTCGACTGGCTGCAGCACGGCGATTTCATGGACAAGGAACAGGTAAAGCGGCTGGCCGACAGCGGCATCCCGCTTTG
Organism: Reyranella massiliensis 521; assembly: GCA_943369775.1. Lineage (GTDB taxonomy): Bacteria > Pseudomonadota > Alphaproteobacteria > Reyranellales > Reyranellaceae > Reyranella > Reyranella massiliensis_C. The sequence goes on along the minus strand of CALROF020000001.1, from coordinate 46,664 downwards.
CCCCACCATGACGCTCAACATGAACATGGCGGACTGGGGTCACATCGCCGGCTGCTCGCAGGCCCGTATCGACCGAGTGCGGCGCGATATGGAGAAGTCGGTCGAGACCCTGAGCTACGCCTACCGTCAGGGTGTCCGAATGATGTGTGGCACCGACTCGGGCTTTGCCGTCACGCCTTACGGCGAATGGCATGCGCGCGAGATGGAGCTGTTCGTGACCCTGCTCGGCATGTCGCCCCTGCAGGCGATCTCCTGCGGCACCAAGGAGGCGGCGTTCGCCGTCGATCCGGACGGCATCGGCAGTCTCGAAAAGGGCCGATGGGCGGACGTGCTGGTGGTGAAGGGCGATCCCGTCGCCAACATCGCCCTTCTTCAGGACAGATCGTGCATCCGCGCTCTCTTCAAGGGCGGCGTGGCACTCGACCTCACACCACAGGCGCCGGCCATCCGCTGGCCCTGGGAGAAGTCGCTCGAAATTTCCCACGGGGAGCTTCGCTACGACGCCGTCCACGGCCGGAAAGCTGCCCGAATAGAAAAGCCGTCGAACAGAAAATGAAAATGAGGAGGAAACCATGCGCAGCATCAGGAACCTGCTGGCGTCGCTGCTGACGCTCGTCCTGCTGGGAGTGGCCGGGCCGGCTATCGCCCAGCAATTCCCGGGGAACGGCCCACTCACCATCGTAGTGTCCTATCCGCCCGGCGGCCTGAGCGACTATTTCGCTCGGCTGGTCGGCGCAAAGCTCGCCGAATCGCTCGGTATTACGGTGCTGGTCGAAAACAAGCCCGGCGCCAATGGGTCCATCGGCACGGCCTTCGTGGCGCGGGCGAAGCCTGATGGTCATACGATCAGCTTCCTGCCGGCGAGCACGGTGACCACCAATCAATGGCTGATGAAGGACATGGGCTTCGATCCGCTCAAGGACCTGACGCCACTCACCCTGGCTCTGGTCGTGCCGAATGTGCTCGTCGTGCCGCCGGGGTCGCCCGCCAAGAACTTCTCCGAGTTGCTGGAGATGGCCAAGGCGAAGCCGGGCACGATCAACTTCGGGTCGGTTGGCGTTGGCTCGAGCCCGCATCTTCAGGGCGAGATGCTGAAGCGGTTGGCCAAGATCGACATCGTTCATGTCGCCTACAAGGGGGCCGGTCCTGCGCTGCAGGATCTGATGGCGGGGCAGGTACAGATGATGTTCGACAACCTGCCGTCCGTGCTGCCGATGGTCCAGTCGGGCAAATTGCGGGCATTGGCCGTCACCAGCGCTGCGCCGGCACCGCTGTTGCCCGACGTGCCGCCGATCGCGAAGTTCCTGCCGGGCTTCGAGGCGACGCCGTGGTTCGGGTTCGTCGGCCCGGCCAATATGCCGAAGGAGATCGTGGCCAAGCTGCACGAACATCTCGTCCGGGCGGTGAAGTCGGAAGACATCGTGAAGGCACTGCAAGCGCGCGGCGGCGAAGTCGTGACCAGCTCGCCCGAAGAGCTGGGCAAGCTGATGCGGACCGAGAGCGAGCAGATGCATCAGCTCATCAAGGACGCCAACATCTCATTGCAGTGATCGGCAAGGCGACCCGAAGCGCCCTGCGAGAATACCAACAAGATCGGTGATTGAAGCTGGGCGCTGGCGTCTTCAAGATAACGCCATGCCCCTGATCCAGCGCCTCAGCTTCACCGGCCTCGAATACGCCTTCGCTCCCACCAAGGCCTACGGCATGTCGCGTGGCGGTGGCTTCCGCCGTCAGGGCGGCCTCATCGAGGTCGAAACCGACCAGGGCGTAAAGGGCATCGGTGAGGTGTTCGGCAATCCGTTGGTCTCGCGTGAGTACTTCCGCATGCTCGAGCCGATGTTTGTCGGTCGCAGCGTGTTCGACTTCGACCATGTCGAGGCGCGCGTCCGCAACGCCATGTACCACCTGGGCGTCGGCAACCAGCTCACCGCTTGCCTGGCCGGCATCAACGTGGCGCTGTGGGATGCCATCGCTCGAGGCTTCGGCGTCAGGGTCTGCGACCTGATCGGCGGCTGCGGCACGGTGCGGATTCCCGCCTATGCCTCGACCGGTTTCTTCTCCGACGATCCCGACCGTCAGCTCGACCACATGCTGGCCGAGGCAGCGGACCATCCCTACGCCGGCGCCAAGATCAAGATCGGCCGCGGCATCCGCGATGACGTTGCTCGCGTGCGCCGCAGCCGCGAGGCTTTGGGGCCGGACAAGCTCCTGATGGTCGATATCAACGGCGCCTACACCGCCGACGTGGCGCTGGAATGCGCCCGCGCCATCGAACCCTTCGGCATCCATTGGATCGAGGAACCGCTGCCGCCGGGCGATCTGCGCGGCTATGCCGAGCTGCGCGCCCGTTCGCCGATACCGCTAGCGGCTGGCGAGGCGCATCACACGATTCGCGATTTCCGGGCCCTCATCGACGGGCGCTGCATCGATATCGTGCAGCCTTCGGTTCCCGGTGTCGGGGGGCTCACCGAGGCCAAGCGTATCGCCACGCTGGCGCTGGCTCAGAACCTGCGACTGGCGCCGCATGTCTGGGGCGGCGGCGTCGGGCTGGCGACGGCCTGCCATTTCATCGCGTCGCTGCCGGCCTCGCCGCACACCGAGCATCCGCCTTATCCGCAGATGCTGGAATACGACATGAGCGACAATGCACTCCGTACGCAATTGCTGAAGACGCCACCCAGGCTAGAAGCCGGGCATGTCCTGCTACCCGAGGGGCCGGGGCTGGGCGTCGAACTCGATCCGGCCGCCGTCGAGCGTTACCGGATTTGCTGATGGCCTAGGGGCGTGCCAGACTTTCGTTGTGCGGGCACGTCTGATCTGGGGGACATCAATGATCAAGGCTATGCGTCGGACTGTGGCGGCGTTTGCCGCGCTTGCTCTTCTGGGACTTGGCGGGACCGCCGGCGCCCAGCAGGTCGTCAAAATCGGTGCGGTCTATCCCTTGAGCGGCAACTCCGCGAGCACCGGCAACTACGCCAAGATGGCCTTCGAGATGGGGGCTGACATCATCAACAACGGCAATGCCGAACTCGCCAAGGTGATGCCGCTGGCCAAGGGCGGGGGATTGCCGGGCCTCAAGGGCGCCAAGATTCAGATGGTGATCGCCGACAATCAGGGCACGCCGGCGGCGGGACAAAACCAGACGCTGCGCCTCATCACCGAGGAAAAGGTCGCCGCCGTCATCTGCTGCTACCAGTCGGGCATCACGCTGACGGCAAGCGCCGTCGCCGAGCGCTACGGCATTCCCTTCCTCAATGCTGAATCAGTCGCCGCCAATCTGACGGAGCGCGGCTTCAAGTGGTTCTTCCGCACGACGCCGGTCGCCGCGGACTTTGCCAAGGCCTACTCGACCTTCCTCAACGAGCAGAAGGCGGCGGGCCGCAAGGTCGACTCCATCGCGATCGTCCATGAGAACACCGAGTACGGAAACTCGGTCTCCAGCGTACTCGCGGATGCCTTCGGCAAGGCGAGCCTGCCGGTCACCCAGAAGATCGCCTATTCGGCCAACTCGACCGACGTACAGCCGCAGGTGCTGCAGCTCAAGGAGAAGAACCCCGACGTCGTCATCTTCATCTCCTATACGTCGGACGCGATCCTCTACGCCAAGACGATGAAGGAGCTGAATTGGAAACCGGCGATCCTGATTGCCGACGATGGCGGCTTCAACGATCCGGCCTTCGTGAAGGCGATGGGTTCGGTCACCGAAGGCCTGATCAGCCGCTCGGTCTTTGCCGCGGGCAAGCCGGGCAGCGTCGCGGCCATCCTCGACGAGCTCTATAAGAAGAAGACCGGTGGCGACGGCCTCGATGACGTCTCGGCACGCGTGCTGCAGTCTTTCTTTGTGATGGCGGAGGCCATCAACAACGCAGGCTCCACCGATCCGGCGAAGATCCGTGATGCGCTGCGCGCCGTCGAGCTGAAGCCGGAACAGCTTGTGGCGGGCTATGACGGCGTGAAGTTCGACGACAAGGGCCAGAACGTGCAGGCCTCGACGTTGATCACGCAGATGCGCAACGGCAACTACGTATCGGTCTGGCCGAAATCGCGCGCCACCCATGAGCTGATCCTGCCCTACAAGGGCTGGTAGGCACGGTCGCGGCGGGAAACGTCCCGCGATGTCGATGACCCTCGTGCAGGTCGTGGTCAGCGGCCTGCTGCTGGGCGCGGTCTACGCGCTCTTCTCGTCCGGCCTCACCCTGATCTGGGGCATGATGAACGTCGTGAACTTTGCTCACGGCGACTTCGTCATGCTGGGCATGTACACCGCCGTCATGATCTGGACGGCGCTGGGCGGCGGCCCGTGGGCGTCGGTGCCGGCCGCTGCCATGCTGATCGCAACCTTGGGCATCGCGAGCTATTTCCTGCTGGTCCGCCACATCATGCGCGGCCCGATGCTGGCGCAGATCCTGGGAACCTTCGGCCTTGCGCTGTTCCTGCGCTATGGCGCGCTCTGGACCTTTGGCGCCAACTTCAAGACCCTGCCCGACGATCTGGTCGGCCATTCGTTCATTCTGGCGGGCATCCGCTTTGAAGGGGCGAGGGTCCTGGCCGGCGTCGTCGGCCTTGCGGTCACCTTGCTGCTCCACCTGTTGCTGACGCGCACGGCCATTGGCAGTCGCATGCTCGCTGTCTCAGAGGATGCGACGGCCGCTCAGCTCATGGGGATACGGCCGCAGCGCATGCAGGCGCTGGCCTGGGGCATGGCCGGTGCCGCGACGGGCATTGCCGGTGCCCTGATCGCGACCTTCTTCTACACCTCGCCGACCGTCGGCGAGACGCTCGCCATCGTGGCCTTCGTCACCGTGTCGTTCGGCGGGTTCGGCAGCGTCCTGGGCGCGCTGGTCGCCGGCCTCGTCATAGGTGTGGTGGAGTCACTGTCGGCCTACCTGATCGGCCCCGTCTACAAGGACGTCATCGTCTACATCCTGTTCGTACTGGTCCTGTGGTTCCGGCCGCAGGGCCTGATGGGGAAGGCATGACGCGCTATCGCCTGCTCCAGATCGTGCTCGTGGTGCTGGTCCTCGCCTATCCGCTGGTCGTCGCGGGTTCGCCGGTCTGGGCACGGCTCGGGGCGCTCGTCCTGCTGGCGGCAATTGGCGCCTCCGCCTGGAACATCGTCGGCGGCTATGCCGGCCAGGTGTCGGTCGGCCACTCAGTCTTCTTCGGCATCGGCGCCTATTCGGCCGTCGTGACCTATACGCATCTCGGCCTGCCGCCGATTGCGGGTGCGCCAATTGGCATGGCGTTGAGCGTCCTGGTCGCGGCCGTGATCGGCGTGCCGACGCTGAAACTCTCCGGGCACTATTTCAGCATGGCCACCATCGCCGTGGCCGAGCTGGTGCGCGTGCTGAGTTCGACATCGGAGTTCCTAGGGGGCGCGCAGGGCCTCGGCGGTCCGCCAGTGCCGCGGGGCGTGCTCGATCTCTCCTTCATCTCGGCGACGCCCTATTACTACATCTTCCTTGCCGTACTCGCGGGCCTGCTCTGGCTGACGCACATGATCGAACGCGGCCGCATGGGCTTCTATCTGCGCGCCATCAAGGACAGTGAACGCGCGGCGCGCTCGCTGGGCGTGTCGGCCGGTCGCTACAAGCTCTATGCCTACATGCTGAGCGCGGCCTTCACCGCGCTTGCGGGCTCGCTCTACCTCACCATGTTCGGCTTCGTGGATCCGGAGTCGGGCTTCGGCATCCTGATCTCGGTCAAGATGGTGGTGATGGCCGCACTCGGTGGTGCCGGGCAGCTCTTTGGCCCGCTGGTCGGTGCGCTGATCCTGGTGCCGCTGGAGGAACTGTCGAACAGCTATCTCGGCGGACAGGGCGCAGGCCTCACCTTCGTGGTCTATGGCGCGATCATCGTGATCATCGCGCGCTTCCTGCCGAGCGGCCTGCTCTCCCTGCTCGATCGGCGGCGACCGACGGCGCCCCGTGCCTCGAAGATGGTGGACGGCCATGCTGATTGAGGCCCGCGGCATTACCAAGGCGTTCGGTGCCTTCAAGGCCGTCGACAACGCCTCGGTGACGGTCGAGGAGGGCGATATCCTGGGCCTGATCGGCCCGAACGGCGCCGGGAAGTCGACCTTCTTCAACTGCCTGACCGGCGACCTGCCGCCGACCTCGGGCAGCGTGCATTTCGCCGGTGCCGACGTGACGAAGGAACCGCCGGAAGCGCGGGCGCGGCTCGGCCTCGCGCGCAGCTTCCAGGTGCCGCTCACCTTCGAATCCATGACGGTCCTGGACAATGCGATGATCGGCGCGCTGTTGCGTCATCCCAATGCCAAGGACGCGCGGGCCAAGGCGCGGGCGGTATTGGACCGGGTCGGGCTTGGACTGTTCGCCGATGCGCCGGCGCGCAGCCTCGGTACGCCCGGCCGCAAGCGCCTGGAGATCGCGCGTGCCCTCGCGTCGGAACCCAAAGCACTGCTGCTCGACGAGGCGATGGCCGGTCTGACGCCGACCGAAGTGCGCGAGGCAATCGAGCTGGTGCGGCGCATCCATGGCGGCGGCATCACCATCGTGATCGTCGAGCACATCATGGAAGTGATCGTGTCACTGGCAAAGCGCGTCGTCGTGTTCCATCAGGGCCGCGAGATCGCGCGCGGCACGCCGCGCGAGGTGACGAGCGATCCGATGGTAATCGAGGCCTATCTCGGCCGTCGCAAGGTGCGGCACGGATGAGCCCGCCGCTGCTCAAGATCAGCCATCTCGAGGTGCGTTACGGCGACCTGATCGGCGTGGCCGACGTTTCGCTCGAAGTGCCCCTGGGTTCGGTCGTAGCGCTGCTGGGCTCCAACGGCGCTGGCAAGACGACGACCTTGAATGCCATCGCCGGCATCGTGCCGGTCTCAAAGGGCGAAGTGAGCTTCGCGGGCGAGAACATCGCCGGCCAACCGGCCTATGCGATCGTCCGCAAGGGGCTCGCGCTCTCACCGGAAGGCTGGCGTTTGTTCACGCAGCAGAGCGTGGAGAACAACCTGCTGCTCGGCGCCACGCCGCTCGCCGACCGCAAGCGCATTCCCGACCTGCTCGATCGCGTCTACAGCGTCTTCCCACGGCTCAAGGAACGGCGCCTGCAACAGGCCGGCACCATGTCGGGCGGCGAACGTCAGATGCTGGCCGTCGGTCGGGCCCTTATGAGCGAGCCACGCCTGCTGCTGCTCGATGAGCCTAGCCTTGGTCTGGCGCCCGCCATCGTCGACACGATGTACGACAGCTTTGCCGCCCTCCACAAAGCCGGCCAGACCATCCTGCTGGCCGAGCAGTCGGTCGATCTCGCCCTCGAAGCCGCCGACCATGCCTATGTACTGCAGGTCGGTCGCACGGTGCTCGAAGGGCCAGCCAAAGCGATGCTCGACAACCCTGACGTCCAGCGGATCTATCTCGGCGTCGAATAGGCGATCAGCGCAGAGTCGGATCGAGCCGGTCGCGCAGCCAGTCACCTAGCAGGCTGATCGAGAGAGTCGTCACGACGATGGCGCTGGCCGGCGCCAGCATGATCCAGGGCGCGCGCGTGATGTACTCGCGGCCATAGCCCACCATGTTGCCGAGCGACGTGAGCGGCGGCTGGACGCCGAGCCCGAGGAAGGAAAGTCCGCTTTCCAGGAGGATGATCTCGGGGAAGGTGAGCGTCATCGAGACGATCAGGGTCGAGGCGATGTTGGGCAGGATGTGCAGGCCGTAGATCCGCCCCGGTCCGGCGCCGAGCTGACGTACCGCTGCTGCGTAGCCCTGCTCGTTGGCGGCCAGGGTGAGGCCGCGGGCGATGCGGGCGTAGCGCTCCCAGGAATGGAAGCCCATCAGGGCGATGAACAGGACGAGGTTGTTGCCGAAGAAGGCCAGCACCGACAGTGCGATGATCATGAACGGCATGCTGGCCTGGAAGTCGATCGCCATGAGCACGAGCTGTTCGACCTTGCCGCGGAAATGGGCGGCCAGGAAGCCAAGGGCAGTGCCGAGACTGGCGGCGATGATGGTCCCAAACAGGGCGATCAGCAGGCTCATGCGGATCGACACGATGAGCCGCGAAAGCACGTCGCGACCAAGCTCGTCGGTGCCCAGCGGATGAGCGAAGCTGCCTCCCATCAACAATGGCGGCGACAGGCGTGCCTTGAGATCGAGTGCCGTGAAGGAATAGGGCGTCAGCAGCTCGGCTCCGAACGCGACCACGATCATCAGGCCGAGCCAGCCCAACGCCAACGAGACGCCGAACGGCAGTTTGAAGAAGCGGCGGCGACGGGAGATCGTTGCGGGTGCGTGCTCTGCAATGGCCATGACGGTCCTCAATGCGCCGTCGCGTTGCGCACGCGTGGATCGAGCCAGCCATAGGCGAGGTCGACGGTGAAGTTGGCGGCCACCATCCAGGTTGCGATCACCATCAGGATGGCCTGCACCACGGCGAGATCGCGGTTGGCGACGGCGGAGACCAGCAGCCGGCCGATGCCCGGCCAGGCGAAGACGCTTTCGACGACCACGGCGCCGGCCACCAGGCTGCCCACCATGAAGCCCACGATGGTCACGGTCGGGATGGCGGCGTTGGGCAGAGCGTGGCGCGAGACGACGCGGTGCCAGTTCACGCCCTTGGCCGAAGCCGCGCGGATGTAGGGCTGGCCAAGCACTTCGAGCATGGCCGAGCGTGTGAAGCGCGCCATGATGGCAGCGCCACCGGTGCCGAGCGTGATGATGGGCAGGATGGCATGGTTGAGCGAGCCGCTGCCGCTTGCCGGCAACCAGCCGAGCTGGACGGCAAAGACCAGGACCAGCAGCAGGGCCAGCACGAAGCTCGGCATGGTGAAGCCCGCAACCGAGGCCGCCATGGTCAGCCGGTCGGCCATCGAGTTGCGATGCAGGGCGGCATAGATGCCCGCCGGAATCCCGAGGCCGATCTTGAGGGCCAGCGCCGGCATCGTAATGGCGAGGGTCGCGGGCACGCGCTCCATCACCAGGTCGATGGCGGGCCTGCCGTCGCGCATCGACTTGCCGAAGTCACCGGTGAAAGCATGGCCGATATAGGAGAAATACTGTTCCCAGATCGGGCGATTGAGGCCCCAGGCTTCGCGAAAGGCGGCCACCGCTTCGGGCGGTGCATCGACCGACATGATGAGCAGTGCCGGATCGCCCGACAGTCGCAGCACGATGAAGGCGAAGGTCATCACGAACAGGATGGTGAGACCGGCGCGCAGCAGGCGCGAGATGACGAACGTCAGCATCAGGCGGCGACCTGCAGGGCGGGTTCGTGAACGCGGTGGCAGGCGACCAGTCGGCCGTTGGCCATCGGCTGCAATGTCGGCGTTTCGGCACGGCACTGCGGGGTCGCGAAAGGGCAGCGCGTGTGGAAGGCGCAGCCCGATGGCACGTTCACCGGATTGGGGGGATCGCCCTGCAGCAACAGGCGTTCGCGGCGGGGGCCGATGGTGGGAATCGCCGAAACAAGGGCGCGCGTATAGGGATGCGCGGGTGCTGCGAACAGGCTTTCAGCTTCGCCCTGCTCGACGATGCGGCCGAGATACATCACGGCGACGTCGTGGCTCACCTGCCGCACCACCTTGAGGTCGTGGCTGATGAAGAGATAGGCGATGCCGAGCTGCTCCTGCAGGTCGAGCAGCAGGTTCACGACCTGCGCCTGGATCGAGACATCGAGCGCCGATATCGGCTCGTCGCACACCAGCAGGTCGGGACCGGTCATCAGGGCACGCGCCAGCACGACGCGCTGACGTTGGCCACCGGACAGTTCGTGCGGATAGCGGTCGTACTGGTGCGGCTGCAGGCCGACATTATTCATGGCGGCAAGGGCGCGGTCGCGGCGTTCGGCAGGCATGGTCTGCTCGTGGATGGCGAGCGGCTCCTCAATCTGCCGGCCGACGGGCAAGCGGCGATCGAGCGCGCCCAGCGGATCCTGGTAGACCATCTGGATGTGGCGACGCAGTGCCCGCCAGGCCGGCGTGCCGACGGCGGGCAGAGGCTCACCACGGTAGCGCACCGTGCCCGCGCTCGGCGGCACCAGCCCCAGCACGAGCTTGCCGGTCGTCGACTTGCCGCAACCCGACTCGCCCACGAGACCCAGGGTGCGCCCCGGCGCGAGCGTCAGCGATACCCCGTCGACGGCACGCAACGTTGCCTTGGCAGTGAAGAGGCCGCTTCCAGCACGAACCTGATAGTGACGGCGAAGGTCGGTCGCTTCGAGCAGCGCACTCATTCCGCCGCCTGCGGCAAGGACCAGACCGAGTAACCGGCTTCGACCTGCCGGTGGCAGGTCGCGACATGGCGGAAGCCGACGGAGCGGACGGGTGGCGGCACATTGGTGCAGCGCGTCTCGGCGACCGGACAGCGTGGCGCAAAGCGGCAACCGGCCGGCACGTTCCACGGATCGGGCACCGTCCCGGGGATCGCTGCGAGCCGTCGGCGCGGACCGGTGAGAGAGGGAAGGGCCGCGAGCAGGCCTTGCGTGTAGGGATGACGCGCCGCGCCAAACAGATCGGTGCCGGGCGCTTCTTCGACAAGGCGGCCGGCATACATCACGGCGACCCGATCGACATTCTCGGCGACGACGCCGAGATCGTGGCTGATCAGCACCAGCGCCATGCCGGTGTCGCGGCGGATGCTGCCCAGCAGCGCCAGGATCTGCGCCTGGATGGTGGCATCGAGCGCCGTTGTCGGCTCATCGGCCACCAGCAGGTCGGGCTGGCCGGCCAGCGCCATGGCGATCATCACGCGCTGGTTCAGGCCGCCGGAAAGAAGATGCGGGTAGTCCTGCAGCCGGCGGCGGGCATCGGCGATGCCGACCTGATCGAGCAGCCGCAGCGCCTCGGCCTCGGCGGCCTTTCCATGGAGGCCGCGGTGAAGGCGTAATGCTTCGACGAGCTGCCAGCCGATGCGATGCACGGGGTTCAGGCAGCTTGACGGATCCTGGAATATCATCGCGATGCGTTTGCCGCGTACGTCCTCGAGCACACGCGCCGGTACGCCGATCAGCTCCTGCTTTTCGAGCCGGACGGAGCCCGCAACACGCGCCTTCGCGGGCAGCAGGCCGAGTGCTGCCAGCCAGGTGACACTCTTGCCGGAGCCCGATTCTCCCACGATGCCCAGCGCTTCACCGGGTGCGATCTCGAAGTCGACACCGTCGACGGCGCGCGAGATGCGCCCGCCATTCTCGAAATCGACGGTGAGGCCACGCAGGGCAACGAGGGGAGCGCTCATCGCCAGTACCTAGTTGCTGGCGAAGTTGGTGTTGCGGAACTCCATCGCGAAGGACGGCGAGGCCTTCCACTTGATGTCCTTGCGCTTGGCGGTGAACGTCGCGTTCTGGTGTAGCACCGTGTAGGCGGGATCCTCGCGCTCACAGATCTCGAGCATGCGCTTGAACATCGCCCTGCGCTTCTGCATGTCGGTCTCGACTTCCAGGGCCGCGGAGAGCTTGTTCATCTCCTCGTTGGTCCATTCGCCGACCTGCTGCTGCTGACCCTGCGGGCCATGCTGGGCCACGATCGAAGAGATCGGGTCGTTGAAGCCGGCGCTGTTCGACCAGTCGCGCACGGCGCGCGGGCTGTTGGTGTCGAAGATCTGCTGCCAATTCTCCTTCATCTCGATCTGCACGTTGAGGCCGGCCTGACGCCACATCTCCACCAGCACCTGCGCCGTCGAGACCTGGTTGGTGTAGTAGTTGTTCAGGAGGCGATAGGGGATCGGCTCACCCTTGTAGTTGGCCTCCTTCAGGAGCGCCTTGGCCTTGGCGAGATCGAAGGACGGCACCGTCCAGTTCTCGACGAACATCGGCCCGTAGAATTCCCACTGCAGGCCGGCCGGAACGCGGGTGCGGCCCGACCACAGCGCTTCCACGATCGCCTGACGGTCGATCGCATGGGTGAAGGCCTGGCGAATACGTGGATCGGCGAGGCGCGGATGGTTTTTGTCGAACACCGTGAGGCGGTGGTTGACGATCGTGCTGCCCAGCACCTCGAACTTCGGGTTCTTCTCGATGCCGGGGATCTGGTCGGGCGGCACGTCGCAGATGAAATCGAACTGGCCGGCCAGCAGGCCGTTGATGCGGGTGGCGACTTCCGGCACCACCACCATGCGCACGCTCTTGATCGGCGGACGGCCACCCCAGTAGTCGTCGTGTGCGTCCATCACCAGTACCTGATCGGGCTTGAATTCACGCACCTTGTAGGGTCCGGTGGAGACCGGCGCGCGCGCCCAGTCGAGCCAGCTCTTGGCTTCCTCGTAGGCACGACGGGAGATGATGTCGCTGCCCAGACGTCCGATACGGCCCTCCAGCGTGACGTCGGGTGTGCGGTTGGTGAAGCGGACGGTGTACTTGTCGACGGCCTCGACCTTCTCGAGCGCCGGAAACAGCCGCTTGGCCACGGCCGGGACTTCCGGCGGCAGGTTCTTGCCCTGGTTCGCATCCCGGATCAGCACCGAGGTGAACAGAGTCTTGGTCGAGGAGATGTCGTAGTCGGGACCGAACATGCGGTCGCGGCTGAAGGTGAACACTACGTCGTCGGCCGTCAGCTCGTCGCCATTGTGGAACTTCACGCCCTTGCGCAGGCTGAACTCCACGGTGCGGTCGTCGATCCGCTTCCAGCTTTCGGCGAGGCCCGGCTTGGGCTCCAGCTTGCCGAGCAGGTTGGACATGATCAGCGTTTCGAAGAGGAAGGAGAAGGCGCGCTGGCCGACGTTCGACTGCTCGCGCAAGGGCTCCAGAGCCGCGCTGTTGGCGATCTGCTGCACGGCGATGGTGATGCTTGGCCGCTGGTCGGCCTGGCCGATGGCGACCCGGGGAAGGGAAAAACTCGTGGCGGCGAGACCCGAGGCGGCAATCAGGCGGCGGCGGCGCAGGAACATGGCGCAAACTCCTTCGATGAGGAGCGGACGCTAGGACGCTTTCGTGACCGCCGAGTTTCGGTTCGGTGACGCTTCGCTTGTGCAGCGCGGCAAGTCATCCACACGATTGAAGAAATCGGCGGCAAACAGTGCTAGGCTGTGCGCGGGGATGGGGTGTCTTGTGATGACAACTGTTCGGGGGAACTGAAGATGCCCATCGCCAATCGTCTTTATGCCGAGTTTCTTGGAACCGCCTGGCTCGTGCTCGGCGGATGCGGCAGTGCCGTTCTCGCAGCGGCCTTTCCTCAGCTCGGGATCGGCTTCGCCGGCGTCGCACTCGCCTTCGGCCTCACCGTGCTCACCATGGTCTACGCCGTCGGCGGCGTGTCGGGTGGTCACTTCAATCCCGCCGTGACGGTCGGCCTTGCCGCCGGCGGACGCTTTCCCTGGAGCGAGGTCATCCAGTATGTGATCGCGCAGGTCCTGGGCGGCATCGCGGGCGCGGCCATCCTCTATGTCGTGGCGACCGGCAAGGCCGGGGCCGATATCGGCGGCTTTGCCACCAACGGCTACGGCGACCATTCGCCCGGCAAGTACGGAATGACCGCGGCTCTGGTGATCGAGATCGTCCTGTCCTTCGGCTTCGTGACCGTCATTCTCGGCGCCACGGACAAGAAGGCGCATCCGGCCATGGCGGGCCTGGCGATCGGCCTCTGCCTGACGCTGATCCACTTGATCAGCATTCCCGTCACCAACACGTCGGTGAATCCCGCGCGCAGCACGGCGCCGGCGCTCTTCGTTGGCGGGGCGGCAATTTCGCAGCTCTGGCTGTTCTGGGTGGCGCCCATAGTCGGTGGCCTGATTGCCGGTTTTGCCTACGGGTTGCTCGGCCGTAAAGACTGACGGCACGATCCCGCCGCGGTAGAGTGCGAACGGGATCGGAGGAACCGAATGATGAAGTTGATGAAAATTGCCGCTCTCGCCCTCGCGGGAGCGGTTCCTGTCGCGGCTTCAGCGCAGGATGCCGACGTGAAGTTCTGGCTGAAGGCTGACCCCAAGAACATCCAGGGGTGCATCTCTGCCGATCCGTCTTTCACGCGGGAGCACACGTTCCTCATGGTGAACGGCCAGGCGGAGATCAAGTCGGCCGGCGGCATCAACGTGAAGCTGAAGCAGCGGGCCAATGGCGTCTACACGGGCGACTTCGATCTGGGGCGTATGAACCTCAACATCGTGGCTAACGTCTCGTCCCAGCCGAAAATGCTCACCGTCACCACGCAGAATCTAGGCTGCAAGTGGGCGGCTGTAAGGGAATAGCCGGGCTGGCCTCCAGCTTCGCGTGAGATGAAGCAAATTCGTCGGTCTGTATCGTTCAGCGTCACCCTTCTGACGCTGATAGCGTTGATTGTGCTGCCGCTGGCTCTGGCGTTGCTTTGGCTTGGCTGGCGCTCGGTCAATTCGCTGGAGCAGCGCGGTACCAACCAGCGTGTTGCCGCGCTCGAAACGGCGGTCGAGCGCTTCATGACGGAGGGGCTGCGCACTGTCGTCTCGGTCGGCCAGACACTGGCCGATGGCCCCAGCTTCAACGCTACCGACAATCCGATGATCGACGAAGAGCGTCGGCGGCAACTCATCGCGATGCTTGGCCGGCACCCGGCAGTACAGGCCGGCTTCGTTGGCTACAATGACGGCAGCTTCATCTATGCGGGCCGGCTGGGCTCCTTCTCGATCGCCCAGCGTCTTGAGTTCGATGCGCCTGATGGCGAAGCGCTCATCGTCCGCATCATCACCGACGGGCGGGAGAGCTGGTGGTTCTATGCGCCGGACGGCAGCCACGGCCCCGCGAAGGAACGCCTGACCAGCTTCGATCCGCGTACGCGCCCCTGGTACATCGAGGCGATGAAGGCGCAAACGTCAATCCTGACCCAGCCTTATCGTTTCGCTCAGACAGACGATGCGGGGATATCCGCTGGCGTTCCACTGCGTGACGGCCTCGGGGTTGTTGGCTTCGACTTCACGCTGTCGACGCTGTCCCAGCTTCTGACCTCCTACAAGATCACCAGCAACTCGGTCATCATGATCGGGACCGGTCCTGGATCGGTCGATATCGAATCCGAACCCTGTGCAACTGATGCGCCGGGTTGCTTGCCCGGGGATGCCGCGGTGCGAGAGCGGTTGCGTCAGTCGATCAGGCAGGCTCTCTCGACTGACACGAAATTCGATCGCGAAGTGCAAGTGGCAGATCGTGCTTACCGTGTCATCACGCATCGCATGCAGGAGACACTCGGCCAGCGGTTTGTGATTGCCGTTGCCGTGCCGACATCTGAACTTAACGCCGATTCGCGTACGCTGGTCGAGCGCGCTGCCGGCGCTGCGGCCATAACGGTCCTGCTTGCTATCCTGGCGGCATTCGTTGCGTCGATTCTGGTGTCGCGGTCGCTTGCCCGTATTGCCATCAAGACCGACCAGATTCGCCAGCTCGACTTCTCCGATCAGACGCCGGTCGAGAGCCGTATTACCGAAATCGTGCGCCTGTCCGATGCCGTCGAGCGCATGCGCGAGGGGCTGGAAATCTTCGGTCGCTACGTGTCGAAAGATCTTGTTCATCAGATCATGCGGTCGCCCTCGACGACGGGCGTCGGGGGCATACGCCGCGAGATCACCGTGATGTTCACCGACATCGAGGGCTTCTCGCTGCTTAGCGAGACGATGGAGCCGGAGCTGCTCACCAGCCGGCTATCGCGCTACTTCGAGGCATTGGGTTCGGCGATCTCGGCCAATCGCGGCATGATCGACAAGTATATCGGCGACAGCATCATGGCATTCTGGAATGCGCCGGAGCCCGATCCCGATCACATTGCCAATGCTTGCCGCGGCGCCCTGCAGGCGGCAGCCGCTGGCCGCGAGCTCTCCCAGAAGTGGCGCGAGCGCGGCCGGCCGGGCTTTCGGACGCGGTTCGGCCTGCATACCGGCCCCGCCGTGGTCGGCAATGTCGGGGCTCGGGAGCGCATCAACTACACGCTGGTCGGCCAAGTCGCCAATCAGGCCTCGCGGCTCGAGGGCATGAACAAGGTCTATGGAACGGAGATCCTGGCGAGCGGCGAGGTTGCCCAGCCGACCGCTGAGCTTTTCGTCTGGCGTCACATCGACCGCGTCGTTGCCGTGGGGACGACCGAGGCGCATGACGTACATGAGCCGTTGGGTGAGATTGAGAGCGCGCCGGAGCATGCGGCGTTCCTCGCTCGTTGGAACGCAGCCCGCGAGGCTTATGTCGCCGGCCGCTTCGAGGAAGCTTTGGCGGCATTCCGCTCGGCTGTCGCGTTGCGCGAGAAGGACGCGCCCTGCCGTGTCTTCATCGGTCGTTGCGAAGCCTTGTTGCGGGATGGCACGCCGATCGGCTGGAACGGCACGTGGCACATGGACCGGAAGTAGGTTCCGCTAGAAGCGGATGGTCACGCCCATCGTGATGAACTGTGTGGTCACAACTTCGAAGGTGGTGCCCACCAGAAAGTCGAAGTCGAAACGGCCGTTGTTGGGTGTGTAACGCAGGCCAAGCTGATTGCCGATCAGGCCGGGCTGGCGGCCGAAGGCTTCCATCATGAGCGAGACATCCCTGCTGATGTCGACTTCCACCTGTCCGCCCCAGAAGAAGGCGTTGGGCGCGTCGCTGTCGAGGTAACTCCAGCCGGCATTGAGATTGATCCGAAGGCTTTTCCCGATGGGGATCGTCACCAGGCCGATCACCGATGCGAGATTGACGTACCCGGTTGTGAGGTTGACGGCGGCATTGAAACCCAGGCCGATGCCGACACCATTGGCGTCGCTTTGAATGGTGATTTTCGCCTGCGGACCGAACAGGGGGGCGCCAACGGCCTGATCCCAGTAGTGCTGATAGGCGAGGCCGAGTTCGAGCCAGGGGACGCTGGCGGGGGTACAGGCTGGTTCGAAGTTGGCGTACCCGTCGCCAGGGATAAAGCGGCTCGCCCACGTTTCGAGATGGCAGGCGCCGGGTGTTTCGACTTCCGAATCGTCGACGATGTGGGCCCCGCCGGCGGCCCGGCCCTCCCATGACATGAACAACAGGCCCGATGCCAGGACGAATCCGGCAACACGCTTCCTCATGCGGCAACTATCGATGAACTCCATTACGTACTGGTGTCCTCGATGGTCGGCCGCGATGACATTCGACGATTCAGAAACGCGCCGACAATCTGCCGCTGAAGACATGTACCGGCCCGCGTACGGTGTTGTAGGCCGGGTTGACCAGGAGCTGGTAGTCGGCGGTGGCGACGATGCCCTTGGCGATCTGAAAGGCGTAGTAGGCTTCGACGACGCCTTCGGAGCCGTAGTTGAGGGCACCATCGCCCACCAGGACGCCGAGGCCGCCGGCTCCCAGGAAGCTGCTGTGATCGCCCGAGATCGAATTCAGCGCGCCGGCGATGCCGATGCGGTCCTGTTCGCGGCCCCAGCGCGTGCCCTTGATGGAGAAGCCGAGCGACAGGCTGGCGTCGATATCGGTGAAGGCCACGATCTCCGACTTGCCGTTGTTCCAGCTGAAGCGGCTGAACATGCCGATATCGTCGGTCAGCTCCTGCTCGAGATTGACGTAGAAACCGAACTTAGTGCGGCCGCGCCGGGTCGACGCAATCGTTTCGTCTGCGGTAACGCCGTTTGCGACAGCTAATGCCACGGCTTCGTTGTAGGAGCCGGAGAAGACGCTGTTCATCCAGGTGCCGAAGCGGATGGCGCCCGGCCGATCATAGGGCCGGAAGCGCAGTTCGAGTTCGCCGACATAGCCGCCGCGCGAGAAGAGCGCGAGATCGAAGGTATTGGCGTTCGGTTCGTTGCCCACCAGGAAGTAGCCGGCGCGCACCGTCCAATTGGGTTGATTGAGTTCGGCCATGAAGCCCCAGGTGAGGCCCAGACGGTCGGCGGGATAATCGAAGGCGCCTGAGGCCCAGATCGACCAGTTGAGGAAATCCATGCGGGGATCTTCGGCGTAGGTGTTGCCGTCGAAGACGTCCTTCACCGAGAATTTGCCGATCTGCAGGGTGACTCTCGATACGTCGCGCTCGCCCGAGAGCTGGCCGTAGTCGCTCTCGACCTTCTCGCGTTCGCCGCCAAGACCAATCTCCTGGCGCAGGAAGAGCCGCGAGGTGTTGTAGCGCGGGTAGGGGAAGTTGGACTTCTGCGCCTCGCCATTGGGATAGCCACCGGCACCGGTCGTGTTGGCAACGCCGAACCCCTGCAGCAGTTCGGGATTGTAGTAGAGCTCCGCCCCCTGCCAGAGCCGCACGCCGAGGAAGGCGGAAGCAGTCCAGGTCTCGCGGCTCTGGCCTTCGGGGGGCAGGCTGTTGGCCCCCGAGTAGGAGGCGTTGAACGGCGGATAGCCCTGGAAGATGAAGGTCGTCTGGCCGTGGATTTCCCACGAACCGAATCCGCGATCGGGGCGCTCGGACTTGGAGTCCTCCTTGGCGCCGAACTTGTAGTTCAGGCCGAGGTGAATGCGGTGCAGGTCGTAGAGTGAATCGTAGCGGGCCGGTGTGGCGAAGACGAAGCCGTTGAGCGGCAGGCTGGTGTAGAGATATTCGGCGCGCGCGGACCAGTTCGAGTCGAGCTTGTAGTCGACGCCGGCCCCCAAGACGTAACCCGCCCGGATATTGCTGGGGCTTGCATCCTCGTTGCCGGTGGTGAGGTCGGTACGGCTGGACCGCGTGCTTGCCCAGGCGATGCCGCCGGTGACGAAGGGTGTCCAGGGGCCAATGCCATAGCCAATGCGGCCACGTAGACTCGCGAGATATTCGAGCTGCTGATTGGCCGTTCCTGCGGCCGTCGCGCGATAGGACAGGACTTGCGCCAGGTCTTCGGCACCGGGGAAGGACATGTCGACTTCGAGGCCCAGCATCAGGCGCGAGTAGTAGTGCTCGTAGCCCGCCTGTACGCCGCCGAAGAAGGTGCCATAGGGCGATGTGCCGCCCGAGGTCTCGACGCCGATCGGATCGGCGAAGGTCGCCGTCGCATTGCCGAAAAGATAGCCGACATGACCGCCGACATAGAACCCCGACCGTGGCGGCTCCGGATCGGCCGCCAGGGCAGGCAGGGCACCGAGGGCCGTCGCGGCTGCCGCGAGGCTTCCCAGAACCCTGTGTGTCGTCCTGCCTGCTTTCATTGTCCTTGCCTTATCATGCACGTCGCGCCCCGGTTCTGCATCCTCGCCTTGCGGCCGATCTTCGCCGGGCGGGGTTACGCTCCCGTGTAACCTCCTGGGAACGCGATGGTCGTCGAGCCGGACCACGTTGCCGATCTTCCTCGGCAACCGCTCCCAGATGCAATCCAAGCGGCCATCGGCACGTACCTGCCAGCGGCAGGCGAGAGTGGGGGTGCCCGAAAACACGGTCGGGCTGATCTTGCGGACGATGGTCATCCGCGCCTCCTTCAATCAGATCGGTTGCACCGACCGGCAGGGGCGCGAATCAGGAGATGGTCAGATAGACCCTCGAGAACCCACACCGCCGCTCATGCCGGCGTCGATATCGGGATCAGTCGAGCGACGACTGTGTCCTTCCATCGAGTTGCTGCTAGATCGCGGGTTCATCGGGACCTTGGCTGTTGGGTGGATTCGGCGAGCTCCGTCCGGCAATTGGACAGGTCGCGCCGATGGGGCGTATATACCCCCCTCCAGGATAGGATCAAGCAGAATGTCAGATGCCTTGCGGGAGAAGGAAAAGCGAAAACTCCTGATGCGTGTGCGGCGCATCCGGGGGCAGCTCGACGCCGTTGAAAGGCGACTCGAGGAGGACGCGAGCTGTTCGTCTGTACTGCAACAGGCGGCAGCATGCCGCGGCGCGCTCGACGGCTTCATCGCCGAGGTGATTGAGGACCATATTCTGGAGAACTTCGTCAATCGCACGTCCAAGCGCGACGACACGCGCGTGCAGGCGGCTGAGGAATTGGTCGAGATCGTTCATTCGTATTTCAAGTGACGCTACTGCGCTTGACCGGTCTCCGGGCGAGGCGTATTGGGCCGCACGAAAGCAACCGTAAGGGATTCGATGAACCCGCGATCTAGCAACACCTCGTCCGATTGCCACAGTCGCTCTGCGACCGTGACGACGGCCGGGATTCTTGCCCGGGAGATCGAGATCCCGAGGACCAGCCTGCAGCGCTAGGCTCTCCTCAGGTCGCGCCTCCCGGGTCGAACCAACGACCCGATCTGAAGGAGGCGCGGATGAAGGCAATCCGCAACATCTGTCCTCTAGTTTGCCGCCCGGCGGCGCGCTGAGGGGGCAAGCATGGAAAACCGTAAGGAGATAGGCCGGCGTTCGGTGCCGCTCGGTGTGGGCGGGGCGAGGCTGTGGCCGAATTTCTATGACCTCGCGATCTTCATTCTGATCGCCGGAGTCTTCGTGGCCATCGCACATGGCGCGCGCGGCATGGTCGCGCCGGCGGCGTGGCTCGCCAGCGATCCCGTGACGCTCGATCCCGCCAATCTGCCCGACTATGCGTTGCGCACGACGCTTCGCATGTTTGCAGCCATCCTGGCGTCGCTGGTCTTCACCTTCGTCGTGGCAACGCTTGCAGCCAAGAGCCGCCGCGCCGAGCTGGTGATCCTGCCGGCCCTCGACATCCTGCAATCCGTGCCGGTGCTGGGCTTCCTGACGTTCACCGTCGTGTTCTTCATTGGCCTGTTTCCGCAGAGTCAGCTCGGCGCGGAGTGCGCGGCGATCTTCGCGATCTTCACCAGCCAAGCCTGGAACATGGCCTTCAGCTTCTATCAGTCCCTGCGCACCGTGCCGGCTGATCTCGACGAAGCAGCGCGCCATTTCCAACTTTCGCCCTGGTTGCGCTTCTGGCGGCTCGAAGTGCCGTTCGCTGCGCCCGGCCTGATCTGGAACACCATGATGTCGATGTCGGGCGGCTGGTTCTTCGTCGTTGCTTCCGAAGCGATCACGGTGGGCGACACCACGATCAAACTGCCGGGCATCGGGTCGTGGCTGGCACTTGCCATTGCGCAACGGGATGTATCGGCCGTGCTGATGGCGGTCGGCACCATGGCGGCCGTCATCCTGGCTTACGACCAGCTCCTGTTCCGCCCCATCGTGGCCTGGGCCGACAAATTCCGCTTCGAGCAGACCACCGCGCAGCAACGGCCGCGTTCCTGGGTCTACGACCTGTGGCGCCGCGGCCGCCTGATTCGTCGTGTCTCCGCCCTGATCGGTGCCTTGTCGGCGCGCATCGCCACGGTCACGCCGCGTCGTGCGCCGACGCCGCAGCGAGCGGCGCCGGCCGGAGCGGGACGGCGTACGGATTTCGTGTGGCTGGCCGTGGTGCTGATCGCCGTCGCCTGGGCGCTGTGGCGGATCGTGATGTTCGCCGATCAGACGCTGACGCTCGACGACGTTGCGCAGGCCGTAGGTCTCGGCTTCCTGACGCTGCTACGAGTCGCGGTGCTGATTGCGCTCGCCAGCCTCGTGTGGGTGCCGATCGGCGTCTGGATCGGCCTGCGTCCGGGGATCGCCACGCGCGTGCAACCGATTGCACAGTTCCTGGCGGCCTTCCCGGCCAACGTGCTGTTTCCGATTGCCGTCGTTGCCATCGTGTCGTGGAAGCTCGATCCGGACATCTGGCTCAGTCCACTCATGATCCTGGGCACGCAGTGGTACATCCTCTTCAACGTCATTGCCGGTGCCAGCGCTTTTCCGACCGACATGCGTGAGGTCGCTTCCCTGTTCCGGCTGCGCTCCTGGCAGTGGTGGCGCAAGGTCATCGTGCCGGGGCTCCTGCCGTACTACGTCACGGGCGCGCTGACGGCCTCGGGCGGCTCATGGAACGCCAGCATCGTGGCCGAGGTCGCGAGCTGGGGCGATACCAAGCTGGAGGCTGCTGGCCTCGGTGCCTACATCGCGCAGGCGACGGAGGCGGGTGACTATCCGCGCGTCGTCCTCGGCATCGCCGTTATGTCGATCATGGTCGTCGCCTGCAATCGCCTGATCTGGCGACCGCTCTATCGCCTCGCCGAACGACGCTTCCGCCTGACCTGAAGGAGACGACAATGGACACGAACCTCCTCACGCGGCCGCTCGCGCCGTCCCCGTCGCCTCTGGTCGTCGTCGACAAGGTGCGGCAGCTCTATCCCAAGGGCAGCGGCGAGAACCTGCTCGTCCTCGACGGCATCTCGTTGACGCTCGGCAACAACGAGATCGTCTCGCTGCTCGGCCGATCCGGCTGCGGCAAGTCCTCGCTGTTGCGCATCATCGCGGGCCTCTTGCCGGCCAGCGAAGGCCAGGTGTCGATCGCCGGTCGACCGGTGGCGGGGCCGGCCGGTGACGTTTCCATGGTGTTCCAGACCTTCGCGCTCTTTCCCTGGCTCACCGTGCAGGAGAACGTCGAGATCGGCTTGGAGGCGCAGGGCATTGCGCCGGCCGAGCGGCACCGGCGTGCCCTTGCGGCCATCGACCTGATCGGGCTCGACGGTTACGAGAGCGCCTATCCGAAGGAACTGTCGGGCGGCATGCGCCAGCGCGTCGGATTGGCGCGCGCGCTGGTCGTTCATCCCAAGCTCCTGCTGATGGATGAGCCTTTCTCGGCGCTCGACGTGCTGACGGCGGAGACGCTGCGCACCGATCTGCTCGATCTCTGGGGCGAGGGGCGCATGCCGATCTCGTCGATCCTGCTGGTCACGCACAATATCGAGGAGGCGGTGCTGATGTCGGACCGCATCCTGGTCTTCTCGTCCAATCCCGGCCGTCTCGTGGCCGAGATTCCGGTAACCCTGCCGCAGCCGCGCAATCGTCTCGATCCGACCTTTCGTCAGCTCGTCGACGACATTTACGCGCTGATGACGGCACGGCCTGCCGGGAAGGCGCCGGCCGCTTTCGCTGGCAGCGGCATCTCAATGCTGTTGCCGCACCTCTCGCCCAACCTGCTGGCCGGCTTCCTCGAAGCCGTGGCGGGCGACCCCTACCGTGGCCGGGCCGATCTGCCGGCGCTGGCGGAGACCTTGCAGATGGAAATCGACGATCTGTTTCCAATCGCCGAGACGCTACAGCTCCTGCGCTTTGCCGAGCTGGCCGAGGGCGACATCAAGCTGACCGAGGCGGGGCGCCGCTTCGTCGATCTCGGCCCCGACGATCGCAAACGGCTGTTCGCCCAGCATCTCCTGACCTATGTGCCGCTCGCCGGTCACATCAAGCGTGTGCTCGACGAGCGTGGCGCACATCGCGCCCCGGCCAGCCGCTTTCGCGACGAACTCGAGGACCACATGTCCGAGCAGTTCGCCGAGCAGACCCTGCGGGCTGCCATCACCTGGGGTCGCTTCGCCGAGGCCTTCGCCTACGACGAGGCAACCGGCGTTTTCAGTCTCGATAATCCGGCCTGAACGCGGACCGTCATCAAATTGCAACCTGCCCCGATCATGGAGGGGCGATGTCCTTCGATTTTGTGGCCCTGGGCGATCCCGCCCTGCGCCTTACACTCGCCCTGGTGCTGGGCTCCGCGATCGGTTTCGAGCGGCAGTGGCACCAGAAGATGGCCGGCCTGCGCACCAACGCCCTCGTGGCGCTGGGCGCGGCGGGCTTCGTCGTGTTCTCCGGCCTGGTCGGCCAGGGCGATCCGACGCGCGTCGCCGCCCAGGTCGTGACCGGCATCGGCTTCCTGGGCGCGGGAGTGATCCTGCGCGAGGGCGTCAACGTGCATGGGTTGAACACCGCGGCGACGCTCTGGTGCTCGGCCATGGTCGGCACCTTGGCCGGCGCAGGCCATGGCGGTCCGAGCATCCTTGCCGCGATCTTCGTGATCGGCACCAACCTCTTCCTGCGGCCGCTGGTGCGGCGCATGAATTTCAGGCTGCTGACCTCGACCGACACGGAAACCTACTACACGGTCCAGATCGCCTGTCGTGGTGCGGAGGAGGCGCATATGCGCTCCTTGCTCCTGCATGCCTTGTCTCAGGCAGGCCTTGGCCTGCGCCGGCTGGATAGCGAGGATATTCCCGATACGTCCAAGGTCACGGTGACGGCGCAGGCTGTGGCGGCCAAGCGCAACGATGCGGCGCTGGAACAGATCGTCGGCCGGCTCAGTCTCGAGTCGCATGTCAGCGCAGCGACCTGGCAGATCGACCGCGCCATCCCCGAATCCTAAACCGTTAGGCGGCGTCGGCCGCCATTAGCGTGCGCACATGGGTGGCGACCGACTCGGCGAGCGCGGCGAGGTCGTAACCACCTTCGAGCACCGAGACGAGGCGGCCGCCGGCATGACGTTCGGCGATGGCCAGCAGTTCCTCGGTAAGCCAGACGAAATCCTCGGTCTCGATGTCGAGCTGCGCCAACGGATCGCGGCGATGCCCGTCGAAGCCGGCGGAGACGATCACCAGTTCGGGCGCGAAGCCGTCGAGCGCGGGCAGGATGCGCTCGCCCCAGGCCGCACGAAACTCGGCGCTGCCACTGCCGGCGGCCAGCGGCACATTCACCACGTTACCGGCAATGCCGCGCTCTCGCGGGAAGCCGGTGCCGGGATAGAGAGGATATTGGTGCGTCGAAGCGTAGAAGAGCGTCGGTTCCGGCTCGACGACGGCCTGCGTTCCCTGCCCGTGATGAACGTCGAAATCGATGATTGCCACACGCTCGACCCCGAAGGCCGCCTGCGCATGCCGCGCGCCGATCGCGACATTGTTGAAGAGGCAGAAGCCACCGGGGACATCCGGCGTCGCGTGATGGCCCGGCGGTCTGACGGCTGCAAAGGCCGTCCGCGCCGCACCACCCAGAACACCGTCGACAGCCGCTACGACAGCGCCCGCCGCATGGCGGGCCGCGTTGGCGCTACCGGCACTCATCACCGTGTCGGCGTCGATGTGGACTAGTTCACCGGGTGGCGGCCGGATGCCCAGGATGGCATCGACATAGCCCTGCGGATGGACGCGCGTGAGTTGTTCGATGGTGGCTTCGGGGGCCACGAGGCGTCTCAGGCCCGCGAATTCCTCGTCGGCCAGGATGGCCATGACCGCGCGCAGCCGGTCCGGTCGCTCGGGATGGTAGTCGCCAGTGTCGTGCTCGAGAAACGATGGATGGCTGATCAACAGCGTCATAGGGCCCCTCTAGCGCGGTTCGACGATCTGCGACAGAGTCGACCGCAACGCTTCTTCCCTCGTGAGGTTCATTGTTCATGTTGCGCAGTCTGGCTGTTGCCGCCCTGGTCCTCTGTTCGGGGGAGGCGTTTGCCCAAGAAACCATGTTCCGGTTGAAGAATGCCACGGGTTACCCGATTAGCCAGCTCTCCGTGTCGCCGACCCAGCTCAATTTCTGGGGCCCCAACTTCCTGCGGCCACCGGTCATCAAGCCGGGCGAGGCCCGGGAAGTCTCTTATCGCGCGCCCACCGACTATTGCATGGGTGACCTGAAGGTGAGCTTTGCCGACGATGGCGCGCCCGCCGTATGGCAGTATCTGAACCTCTGCACCCTGCAGAAGATCTCGCTGCACTACGACCGAGCCAGCGGCATCACGTCTGCCCGTTACGACGAGTAAACCGACCGCGAGTAAACCATGGCGAACCCAGCCGGCCTGCCTTTCGATAACAGCTACATCAAGCTGCCTGAGCGTTTCTATGCCCGGCTGGCGCCGACGCCGGTCGCAGCACCTCGGCTGGTGAAGCTCAATCGGGCGTTGGCCTTTCAGCTCGGCCTCGATCCCGAGGTGCTGGCCTCGCCGGAGGGCGTCGAGATGCTGGCGGGCAACCGCGTTGCGCCAGGCTCGGAGCCGATTGCGCTCGCCTATGCCGGTCATCAGTTCGGCAACTTCGTGCCTCAGCTCGGCGATGGCCGCGCCATCCTGCTGGGCGAGGTCATCGACCGGGACGGCCAGCGTCGGGACATCCAGCTCAAAGGATCGGGTCGCACGCCGTTTTCACGTGGTGGCGACGGCCGTGCCGCGGTGGGGCCGGTGCTGCGCGAATACATCGTCAGCGAAGCCATGGCGGCGCTGAGCATTCCGACGACGCGCTCGCTCGCGGCCGTTACGACCGGCGAGCCGATCTGGCGTGACGGCGAACTGCCCGGCGCGGTGTTGACCCGTGTCGCATCGAGCCATATTCGCGTCGGCACCTTCCAGTTCTTTGCCGCGCGCGGCGATGCCGAAGCGCTGCGCCTTCTGGCCGACCATGTGATTGCGCGCCACTATCCAGAGGCACGTAACTCCGATCAGCCCTATCGCGTCCTGTTCGAGCGGGTGATCGCCCGTCAGGCGTCGCTGGTCGCCAAGTGGCTGCTGGTCGGCTTCATCCATGGGGTGATGAACACCGACAATTGCTCGATTGCCGGCGAGACGATCGATTATGGCCCCTGTGCCTTCATGGACGCCTACAATCCCGAGACGGTGTTCAGCTCGATCGACCAGCAGGGCCGCTATGCCTATGCCCATCAGCCGAGCATCGCGCACTGGAACCTGGCGCGATTTGGCGAAACCTTGCTGCCGTTGCTGGCCGAAGACAGCGATGCCGCACTCGCAATCGCCAACGAAGTGCTACCGTCGTTCCGTGGCCACTATGTCGAGGCGCTGACGGGCGGCCTGCGCGCCAAGCTCGGTCTGACCACCGAACAGGAAGGCGATTCCGAGCTTGCACAGGCCTTCCTGAACGCCCTGACCGACGGCCAGGCCGATTTCACCCTGGCGTTCCGTCGTCTGGGCGATGCGGCGGCCGATCCCGCTGCCGACGCCCCGATCCGCAGCTTGTTCGAGAACAAGCCGGAAGCGTTCGACGACTGGGCGGTGCGCTGGCGCCAGCGGCTGGCGGCCGAACCGATGGACGGCGCTGCCCGCAAGGCGGCGATGGATGCGGTCAACCCGGTCTATATCCCGCGCAACCACCGCGTCGAGGCAGCTCTTACTGCCGCTGCGGAGCGCGAGGACTACGCCCCCTTCGAGGAACTGCTGACCGTGCTTGCCAAGCCCTACGAGGCGCGGCCGGAATTTGCAGCCTATGAAGAGCCACCGCCGCCGGATCAGCGCGTCTACAGGACGTTCTGCGGGACGTGAGGGCCGGCCGCCGTCTCAGATGTTGACGGCGGACTCCGGCCTCGCCTCGTTCCAGTTGATCCAGTCCTTGAGCCGCATGAAGCTGCCGTCGTCGACGCCGATCTCGCGCGCGATCAGCGCATTGAGCTTGGCGTTCATCGTGGCGATGAGGTCGCGGTTGCGGTCGAAGTCGTAGGCGAGGTTCACGATCTCGTCGGGGTCGTTGCGCAGGTCGTAAAGCTCAAGATCGTTCTTTGCGCGCAGTTCTTCCAGTGTCGCCGGCGTGTTGAAACCGCGGAAGGAAAAGTAGCGGCTGAACTTGTAGCGTTCGTCGACGATCGACCGGATGCAGACACGCAGCGGCCAGTTGACCGGAAAAGACTCGATCGTGCGGAACAGGGCAGACCGGGCGATCAATTTGTTCTGCAGGGTCTCGTACAGCGTCTTCGTGAACTGCGAGTCGTGCACCATGAGCTGGCTGTAGCAGAACAGGACGCCGCCACGGCGTTGCGTAAACTCCGGATTCACCGGCTGGCGCAGCAACGGCGAGAAGTCTTGGCCTTTCATGCGCGTCATCACGTCGGCCACCGGTGCCGTCGACTTGCCGGTCAACGATACGATAGTCGGTACGAAGTCGAGATGCGATGTCGTCTCGACGCAGCGCTGCCCGCCCTTGATCGCGGGATGGACCACCAGCATCGGCACGTGATTCTGCTGACGATACGTCGTCGTGCCTTTGCCCGACAGGCCGCCATGGCAGCCCAGCAGCTCGCCATGGTCAGACGTGAAGATGATGATGGTGTTTTCGGCAAGGCTGAGACGATCGAGCTGATCGAGCAACTGCACGATCTGCTGGTCGACGTCGCGAATGGCGTTGAAATAGTAGTTCTGGCGCATCCGCACCCGGCTTTCCTCCTGCGGGATCAATCCCGTCAGGATGCCGTTGGCGGCATGATAGATCCGGTGCGCCGGAACGCGGTCGGGCGCATCGAGCGATTGCTGCCAGGTCTTCTGCAGCGGGATCTCGTTCCATTGCCGCTTGTAGAGCGAATCGTTGGGCGGGTAGGCGATGCTCAGCTTGGCCTCGACCGCCTGCTGCGGGGGCTGCCCCGGCGTGTCGGTGTTCACCCACATCACGTCGTGCGGATTGACGAGGTTGACCGCGAGATACCAGGGCTGGCGCTTATCGGCCATCGGTCGGCCCTTGGCTTTAAGCCACCGCACCGCCTGCGCCGTCGTGATCTGGTCGTACTGATAGCCACCCCGCGCGCCTTCGATGAAGTCGCCGACGCCGGTGTAGTCGTAGAAACCGTAGTCGCGATCCATCATGGTCTCGAACAGTGCCTTGATGTCGTCGGGATGGTTCTCCATCGCCATTGCGCCGTTGAGATGCCATTTGCCCTTGTAGGCCGTGTAGTAACCGAGCTTGCGCAGGACCTTGCCGATGGTCGGCAGCTTGGGGTCCAGGCTCTTCATGTAGGGCACGCCGGCATTGTCGAAGATGCCGTTATGCGGCATGTGCAGGCCGGTATAGATCACCGCACGCGAGGCCGAGCACATGTCGGCGGCGATCTGGTGGTTTTCGAAGAAGGTGCCGGTGCGGCGCAGGCGCTCGTGGCCGGGCAACGGCACCGGCCAGCGCGGACCCATATAGTGTTCCTGGTCCGTGAGGATGAAGAGGATGTTGTAGCCGCCATCGTTCGAGCCGGGTGCATCGGCGGATGGAAACTTGGACTCCGTGCCGCCGGTGATACGTACGCCTTGCGCCGTGTTGGTCGCAGGGGCATCGCAGGCCGCGACCGTCGAAGCGGCTGCAGCGGCCGAGGCGGCCTTGATAAAGGTTCTGCGCGAAGAACGAGCCACGGGATCCTCAATCGTTGATGCTGGTGCGGAGGCGCTCGAAAGTAGCGTCGCTGCCTGGGATGCCAAAACGCAGCCAAGTCGGCTGTTGCCGGAAGCTCCTGACATGGATGCCGTGACGGCCAAGCCGCTCGACCATGGCCGGCGCCTCGCGATGTCTGGCTAGGCAGAAGAGGGGCGTCCCGCCCAGAATGACAAAGCCTGCTTCGATGAGAATGTCGTCGAGACGCTGTCGATCCGTCGTCAGACGCTCTGCCGTCGCGTTCAACCAGGCATCGTCGTCGAGCGCCGCACGACCGATCTCCAATGCAGGGCCCGAAACCGCCCAGGGGCCGAGCTCGCCGCGCAGCCTCTCGGCAAGCTCGTGGCTTGCGATGGCGAAGCCCAGGCGCAGACCTGCCAGGCCGTAGGTCTTGCCGAAGGAACGCAGCACGACCGTACGTGGCGGGAGGATGCCAGCGAGGCTGCAGGCCGGGGCCAGGAGATCGATGAAGGCTTCATCGACCACCAGCAACTTGGACGGAGACGGAAATTCGTCGGCGGCCAGAAGGCGGCCCGTGGGATTGTCGGGATTGACCACAACCACGACCTCAGCCTCTTTCGCCTGGCCGGGATCGGCGACGGTCGAGACGTCGTGCCCCAGTCGGCGCCAGCAGACTTCGTGCTCCTCATAGGTCGGGCCGACGATGGCGACCCGGCTCGGCTGCAGGAGACGCGGCAATGTTTGGATCAGGGCCTGTGTGCCGGGGGCCGCGATGATCGTGGCCGGATCGGGCACGCCATAGCGGCGAGCGGCAGCTTCTATCAGCGCCTCTTCCTGCGCCCGCCTCGGCAGCCGCGTCCATGCCTCCGCAGACAGTGCCGGTACGGGATAGGGTATCGGGTTGATGCCGGTCGACAGGTCGATCCAGGGCTCCGGCGCCTCGGGGAAGCGGGCGCGGATCGCGGACAAGTCACCGCCATGCTCTACCCGTTTTCCGGGTGCGGGCGTCATGTTAGGCAGAGCACTCATGTTCGCCGGTCTTGCCCTTGTCGCCGTCGCCATCGAAGCGGCCATTGGATATCCCGAGCCGCTCTATCGTGCGATCGGCCATCCAGTCACCTGGATTGGGCGGCTCATAGCATGGGCCGACGAAGCGTGGAATTCGCCCACGGCCTCGTTCGAGCAGCGTCGAGGGAGGGGCGCCGTCCTGCTCCTGCTGCTCCTGAGCACGAGCATCGTTGCGGGCCTTCTCGTCGCGAATCTGCTCGACGACATCTTCGATGATCTCTTCGCCACGGTGTTCTGCGGTCTGCTGGCGAGTTCGCTGATCGCACAACGGAGCCTCGCCGCGCATGTCGCGGATGTCGCAAGCGGGCTCGACGAGCATGGACTCGCAGGCGGACGCAACATGGTCTCGCGCATTGTCGGGCGTGACACCCAGGCTCTCGACGAAGCCGGCATCTGCCGTGCAGCTATCGAAAGTCTGGCCGAAAACTTCTCCGACGGCGTCGTTGCACCACTCTTCTGGATGGTCGTGGCGGGTTTGCCAGGTGCGCTGGCTTACAAGGCGGTCAACACGGCCGATTCCATGATCGGCCACAAATCCGACCGCTATCGCGCCTTCGGCTGGGCTTCCGCCCGCTTCGACGATCTGGTGAACCTGCCTGCCTCGCGACTGACCGCTCTCTGGTTGATCGTGGCGGCAGCGTTGTTGCCGGGCTGTTCGCCGGCGAATGCGATAGCTGCGGTGCGTCGCGATTCCCGCCATCACCGCTCGCCCAATGCCGGATGGCCGGAAGCCGCCATGGCGGGCGCACTCGGCATCCGGCTCGCCGGTCCGCGTGTCTATGGCGGCGTGACGGTCGACGATCGTTGGATGGGCGACGGTCGGGCCGAGCTGACCGCTCACGATATCCGTGCCGCGTTGCAGCTCTATCGCACGGCCTGCGGCATCCAGATCGCGGTCATCGCCCTGCTGGCTGCGGTCATCGTCCTGATGTGAGGTCCGGCACTCTCGCCAACGCATAGAGTCGGTCGAGATCGATGTGCTGCTCGATGTGATCGGCCAGGCGGTCGAGCGTGGTTTCAATTCCAGAATCGTAGTCGAAGTCGGTGCTGGCCGCGCCGATCCGTTGCAGCCAATGGCGACGCTGGCGGTCATCGGCGAGCAGGCCGTGGATATAGCAGCCGGCGATTCGCCCGCTTTCGTCGACGGCACCATCGACGCCTCCCGCATCCAGCGTCAGCAGCGGCCGCGCGGCGCCCGTCGTGCGGCCGACATGCATCTCGTAGCCTTTGAAGGGCACACCGTTCGCTTCCGTTTGCCCCGTGACTTCGACCAGTACCTTGTCGCCACCCAGCACTGTATCGACATCGAGCAAGCCCAGCCCGTCGACGCTGCCGGGCGGGCCCTCGATGCCATCGGGGTCGGAGATGCGGCGGCCGAGCATCTGATAGCCGCCGCAGATTCCCAGCACATACCCGCCACGGCGCAGGTGCGCACGCAAATCGATGTCCCAGCCTGTGGCGCGGAGCGCCTTGAGATCGGCGATGGTCGCCTTCGAGCCCGGCAGGATGACGAGCGCGGCATCACCGGGGATCGCTTCACCGGGACGCACGAACACCACGTCAGTATCGGGCTCCTGCCGCAGCGGATCGAAGTCGTCGAAGTTGGCGATGCGCGGATAGGCCAGTACGGCAATGCGGACAGAGCCGCTGGCGGTGCGGGCATTGTTCGGCAGGCCGAGGGCATCTTCGGCAGGCAGCCGATGGGCATCCTCGAAGAAGGGGACCAGTCCCAGCGCCTGCCATCCCGTGTGCCGTTCGATCAGCTTCATGCCGTCGGCGAAGAGGGCCGGATCACCGCGGAAGCGATTGACAACGAAGCCTACGATCATTGCGGCATCGTCGGGGTCGATCACCGTCTTGGTGCCGACCAGGCTCGCGATCACGCCGCCACGGTCGATGTCGCCGACCAATACGACAGGCACGTTGGCGGCGCGGGCAAATCCCATGTTGGCGATGTCGGCAGCACGCAGGTTTACCTCCGACGCCGAGCCGGCGCCTTCGACCAGCAGAAGATCGGCTTCGGCGGCGAGCTTGTCGAAGCTTTGCAGCACGGCGCCCAGCAGCCCCGGCTTCATTTTCTGGAATTCACGGGCCTTGGCGTTGCCGATGACGCGGCCTTGCACCACTACCTGCGCGCCGACATCACTCTGGGGTTTCAGGAGCACCGGGTTCATGTGGACGGTGGGCGCGACGCCGGCGGCGCGGGCCTGCAACGCCTGGGCACGTCCGATCTCGCCGCCATCGGCCGTAACGGCCGCATTGTTCGACATGTTCTGTGGCTTGAACGGCCGCACCTTGAGACCGCGCCGCGTGTAGGCGCGGGCCAGGGCCGCGACCAGCAGCGACTTGCCGACATCGGAGCCCGTGCCCTGGATCATCAAGGCACGCGCGGCAGGCCGATCGTTCATCAGAACTCGATACCTTCCTGCGCCTTCACGCCGGCGGCGAAGTGATGCTTCACCAGTGTCATCTCGGTCACGAGGTCGGCTGCTTCGATGAGTTCGGGCTTGGCGTTGCGGCCGGTCACGACAACATGCTGGTCGGCGCGTCGCGCCTTCAGCGCGCGCACGACCTCTGCGATGTCGAGGTGGTCATAGCGCAGGGAGATATTGAGTTCGTCGAGCACGATGAAGCGGATCGACGGGTCGGCCATCAGCTCCAGCGCTTTCGCCCAGGCACGTTGGGCGGCTGCCACGTCGCGTTCGCGATCCTGCGTCTCCCAGGTGAAGCCTTCACCCAGAGTGTACCACTGCACCTGATCGCCGAATCGTTCGACCGCGAACCGCTCACCGGTCTGCCATGCGCCTTTTCCGAACTGCACGACTCCGCAACGCAGGCCGCGGCCAATGGCACGCAGCAACAAGCCGAAGGCCGCTGTCGACTTACCTTTGCCCTTGCCGGTGTGAACGACGAGGAGGCCTTTCTCGACAGTCTTGAGTGCAACTTCTTTGTCCTGGATGACCTTGCGATTGGCCATCTTGGCTTTGTGGCGAGCTTCTTCGTCTTGTTCGATGGTCATGGCGGCCTGCTGTGCGATGGGAGTGCAGAATGATCGCGAGGACCCGCGACAGCAAGGTGGGCCAAAGATTGTTGACGGCCCTTGGCCATCGCCCTTATCAAAAAGAAAGACAGTGGGATTGGGAAGACTCACTGCAAGAAGTGGGGAGGCTATGTCGGCATCGGTCCGTCGGTTGGGCGTGCTGGCGGCCGTGTTCGTGGTCGCATTTCAAGGCATCGCCCTCGGCCAATCCGCCGTCGACGAAGAGCTGCCGCGCACCTTTGCGGAGGGGCTGGCTTCGGGCGTCGGCGATCCGATCTTCGAATATTATCACCTGGCGGCAATTGTCGGCATCGGCATTCTTGCAGGTATCGCTGCGCGAGGACTCGTTCCGCTGCTGGCTTTCAGCGCGGCCTCGATCATCGGCGTCGCCATCCAGAGCAGCCCTGCCACGCTTCCTTTCGACGAGACTGTCGTTGCCCTGACGACCATTGGCATCGGCGCGCTGGTCGTGCGGCGACAGACGATTCATCCGCAGATTGCATCTATTCTTTTCGCCCTCGCGGGCCTCTTCCATGGTTACTCGTTGAGCGAATCGATCGCCAAAGCGCCGACGGCGCCGTTGTTGGCCTATATCGGTGGCATGCTCTTGGTGCAGATAGGGGTTGGCACGATCGCCTGCGCACTCGCGATCAAGATTTCCGGTCGGCCCACCCAGATCCGGGGGCTTACCCTCATTGGTGCTGTGGTGACCGTCGCGGGCGCCGTTGCCGCGGCCAACTCTCTCGGCCTTTTCAGCTGAAGGTTGCTGCGGCTCGATTCCCGTTGACGGCGCTTCACCGCGGCCCGTATCAAGCGCAGGACGGTGCCCCGCGAGGGGATCAAAAGGGAACACGGTGACGGGCGTTGCGCCCCAATCCGAGGCTGCCCCCGCAACTGTAATCGGCAAGCCGAAGGCCTTGATACCACTGGGAAACCGGGAAGGTGGCCTGAGGCGGAGAGCCGAGAGCCAGGAAACCTGCCGTCGAGAATGCCGCATCCGAGTCCAGGCGCGGGGAGTAGCCAGGAGCGAGGTCCACCCGTCATCCGGTTCCGGCCGGACGCGCGGGCTCCGTCGGAGACGGCAGCGAGGCGGGTCCCAGTGGGCTCGCGACGACGGAGGCAGGCGATGACGAACTCGATTCGGCGATCAGCCATCCTGGCGGTGCTTGCCGTGCTCGTTTGGCAAGCGCCTGCTTATGCGCATCATCCAATGGATGGTGAAACGCCACAGACCTTCCTGCAGGGTCTGCTGTCGGGCCTTGGCCATCCGATCATCGGTCTCGATCATCTGGCAGCCATTGTCGGTGTCGGCGCTCTGATCGGTATCGCCCGCCGTGGCGTTGGTTCCGTCACGATCTTCAGTGTTGCCATGATGGCGGGCGTTGCGCTGCATCTGGGCAGGGTCGATCTGCCGGGAGGCGAAGTCCTGATCGGTCTGACCACGCTGATGATCGGCGCGCTCCTGATCTTGAGGATCGCGATCTCGCCGGCTCTTGCTGCGGTCTTGTTCGGCGTTGCGGGCCTGGTGCATGGCCACGCGCTGGGCGAATCGGTCGTCGGGGCGGAGCCCACGCCGATCGTCGCTTATCTCGCGGGCCTCCTCATCGTGCAAACCGCGATCGGCATCGGGGCCTGCATGCTGGCTCGGCACCTCACGATCGGTCGGCTCCGCACAGGCGCGCTTTCGGCGATGGGCGTTGTCGTCGCGCTGATCGGCGGCACGGTCGCTGCCTTCGCGGCCGGCCTTACCGTCTGATCGGATTAACCCATGACGACGTCATCCACGCTCTATGTCTGCGTGACCTGTCGCGGCAGTGGCGAAGCATCTGCTAACGAGTCACGGGCCGGCGCGCGTCTTCTCGCGGCAGTGGAACGCGGACTGGCCGAGGCAGCAACAAATCTCTCCGTTGTCGGTGTCGAATGCCTGTCGAATTGCTCGCGGAGCTGCAGCGCGGCCGTCGCCGCCCCGGGCAAATGGACTTATGTGATCGGCAATCTCGATCCCGAGCAGCATACATCCGATATTCTCGCTTTTGCTCAACAGCACAGCGCTCACGACCTTGGGCTGCCCGCATGGCGTGAGCGGCCCGAGCACATCCGCAAGAACACCATCGCGCGCGTCCCGCCGATATCCCTGAAGGAGTCTCCATGAGTACGCTTGCCAAGGTACCGTGCACCATCATCACCGGCTTTCTCGGCGCCGGGAAGACGACGGTGGTCCGCCATGTGCTGGAGAACGCCGGTGGCCGACGCTTGGCCGTGATCGTCAACGAATTCGGCGATGTCGGCATCGACGGTGAGATCCTGAAAGGCTGCGGTATCGAAAGCTGCCCTGAGGACGCGATCGTCGAGCTGGCGAACGGCTGCATCTGCTGCACCGTTGCGGACGATTTCGTACCGGCCCTCAAGGGGTTGCTCGACCGGCCTCAGCCGCCCGAGCATATCGTAATCGAGACTTCGGGCCTGGCATTGCCCAAGCCGCTGGTGAAGGCCTTCAACTGGCCCGAGATCGCCTCGCGCGTCACGGTCGACGGCGTCGTGGCTGTCGTCGATGGCGTTGCCGTGGCAGCCGGCCGCTTTGCCGACGATCCCGAGGCGATTGCCCGCCAACGTGCGGCTGACGATTCTCTCGATCACGACAATCCTCTGGAGGAAGTCTTCGAGGATCAGCTTCTCTGCGCCGATCTCGTCATCCTGAACAAGGCCGACCTCATCGATGCCGGCGAAAAGAAGTCCGTCATCGACCAGATCAGCAAGACCTTGCCGCGCGCCGTTGCGCTCGTCGAAGCGCACAATGGCAAGGTGCCGGTGAGCGTACTGCTGGGCCTCGGCGCCGCGGCGGAAACCGATCTAGAAGCGCGGCCGTCGCATCACGATCTCGAAGGCGAGCACGATCACGAGGACTTCGACACCTTCATCATCGACCTGCCGGCCTTCGCTTCGCCGCAACAGCTCGTCGATCGCATGGTGAAGGCGGCCGAGGCGCATGATGTGCTGCGCATGAAGGGCTTCGTCGACATCGAGGGCAAGCCGATGCGGCTGCTGGTACAGGGTGTCGGCGCGCGCATTCAGCATCAGTTCGATCGTCGCTGGCCGGACGGCAAGCAGCGTCAGGGCCGCCTCGTCGTCATCGGCGAGAAGGGTTTCGACCAGGCGGCGATCCGGACGCTTCTCGCAGGCTAGGCCAAATGCACGTCCTGGCGACCGAGCTGGCGAGCCTCGAAGAAGTCGAGACCGCCATCGACCTCGGCCAGTCGCCGGCGGAGATCGTCGTCCTGTCCTTTTCCGACAGCGACCTCTCGGCGCTGGCGGCGGCGTGGCGCCACGACTCCGATCTGCTGCCGACCCTGCGGCTCGCCAGCCTGAAGAAGCTGAGGCATCCGATGTCGGTCGATCTCTATGTCGATCGCGTCTTGTCTGACGCACGGCTCGTCATCGTGCGTGGTCTGGGCGGCCTCGATTATTGGCGATACGGCTTTGAGCACATCGGCGATCTGGCGCGCGACAAGGGCATACTGTTCGCGGCGCTGCCGGGCGACGACCGACCCGATCCGCGACTTGCCGCTGTTTCCACATTGGCGGCCGACAAGCTCACCGGCCTGGATGCTTACTTCCGCGCGGGCGGGACGGAGAACTTGCGCCAGGCGCTGCGTTTTGCCGCCAATCTGCTGGGCCACGACCTCGACGCGCAGCCCCCGCAACCGGTCGGTGCTCTCTCTATCATCGGACCGCCTGCCGATGGCCGTCCGGCGGCGATGGTCGTGTTCTATCGCGCCAATCTGATGGCAGCGGATATGGCGCCCATCGAGGCACTGTTGCAGGCACTCGACCGTGAAGGGCTCCAGGCTTTTGCTGTCGCCGTCGGCAGCCTCAAGGATCCGGCGATCCAGGCCGATCTCGCTCGGCTCATCGGGGGACGCAAGCCGAGGGTGATCCTGAACACCACGGCCTTTTCGGCGCTGCGCCAGGACGAGACGACCGTGCTCGATGCTGCCGATGCGCCGGTGCTGCAGGTCGTGCTGTCGGGCAGCACGCGTGAGGCCTGGGAAGGCTCGCCGCGTGGCCTTTCGCCATCGGACCTGGCGATGAACGTTGTCCTGCCCGAGCTCGACGGGCGGTTGCTGGCGCGCGCCATTTCCTTCAAGGCCGAAACGGACGTCGACCCACGCCTAGAGTTCGCGAGCGTGCATCACGCACCTCATGCTGATCGCATCGACTATGTTGCGCGCCTTGCTGCGGCTTGGGCGAGGCTCGGAGCGGCGCCGCGCTATGATCGCCGGCTGGCATTGGTTCTTTCCGATTACCCCGCCCGCGGCGGCCGTACTGGCTATGCCGTCGGGCTCGACACGTCCGCCAGCGTGATCGAGATCCTCACCTTGCTGCGCGACGAGGGCTACGATGTCGGCGCCGAACCGTGGCAGCCAGCCGACGTCGAGCGGTTGCTGGCAGGCGCCGTCGATCACATCGAGATTCCTCTGGCGCGCTACAACGAATGGCGCGCCGAGTTGCCACCGAGCCTGCAAGGCGACCTCGTCGAGACCTGGGGCGAGCCGGCGCAGGATTTCCGATTGCCGGTGCTGCGCTGTGGCAAGGTGCTGGTTCTGCTGCAGCCCGACCGTGGCACGAGTCTCGATCGCAAGTCGGGCTATCACGACACGAGCTGCCCACCGAGCCATGCCTATGTCGCGCTCTATGCCTGGCTGCGCGAGCAGGAACGCATCGACGCACTGATACATCTCGGCACACACGGCACCCTGGAATGGTTGCCGGGCAAGGCGCTCGCCCTGTCGGCTGAGTGCTGGCCCGAGGCCGTGCTGGGCGCTTTGCCGGTCGTCTATCCCTTCATCGTCAATAACCCCGGCGAGGCCGTGCAGGCCAAGCGCCGCCTGGGCGCTGTCACCATCGGCCATCTAACCCCACCGCTCAGCGCCGCCGGCCTGCACGGCGCGCTGGCCGAGATGGAAAGTATCATCGAGGAGTACGCCGCGGCCGACGGACTCGATCGCCGCCGTTTGCGCTTCCTCGAAGACGAGATCGTGGAGCGTGCCTGGAGCAACGGGCTGGCTGCAGAGTGCGGGCTGGTGAAGGACGAACCCAATCGGCAGGCCATTTCCAAGCTCGATGCGCAGCTTTGCGACATCAAGGAACTCAGCATTCGCGACGGCCTGCACATCTTTGGTCGTACGCCAGATGAGGAAAGTGTGCGCGCGCTTGCCCAGGCGACAGGTCAGGAAACCGCGGTCCGCGCTTCGGCGGGATGCGAGCGCAGTGCCTTGGTCGCGGCTCTCGATGGCCGACGCGTGGCACCGGGCCCCGCCGGTGCACCGACGCGCGGCCGTGCCGACGTGCTGCCGACCGGGCGCAATCTCACGTCGATCGATCCGCGGGCCATTCCGACCCGCACCGCCGCTGCCATCGGCACGCGCGCGGCGGCGGAAGTCGTGCGGCGCTACCTGCAGGATCATGGTGACCATCCGCGGGCGCTGGTGATCGACCTTTGGGCCTCGGCCTCGCTGCGGACCGGTGGCGACGATCTCGCGCAGGCGCTGGCCTATCTCGGCGTGAAGCCGACGTGGGATGCGGTGTCCGGCAGGGTTACGGGTATCGAGGTGATGCCACTCGCCACCCTCGACCGGCCCCGCATCGACGTGACCCTTCGCATCTCCGGCCTGTTCCGCGACATCTTCGAGGCGCAGATCGCGCTGTTCGACATGGCAGTGCGCAAGGTGGCGGCGCTCGACGAGCCGGCCGAAGACAACCCGCTCGCCGAGGCGCTTCGCCGTGGCGAGGACCTCGCGCGCGTCTTTGGCTCCGCGCCGGGAAGCTACGGGGCGCAGGCCGCCGACCTGGCGCTCGATGGCGACTGGCGCACGCGCGCCGACCTGGGCGAGGCCTATCTTGCCACCGTGACCCATGCCTATGGCGGCACCGAAAGCGTGCGCGACGCCGGCGAGGGGTTTCGCAGCCGCGTGTCGGAGGCGGAGATCCTGGTGCATCCACAGGACGATCGCGAACGCGACATCCTGGACGGCGATGGCGTTGCCGATTTCGCCGGTGGCTTTGCCGCGGCAGCGGCGCTGCTGGGCAACGAACCCGAGCTCTATCACCTCGATACCAGCCGGTCCGAGCAGCCCAAGGCGCGGCGTCTGGCCGAGGAAATCGCGCGTATCGTGCGGGGGCGGCTCACCAATCCGCGCTGGATCGGCGGCATGCTGGAGCACGGCCATCGCGGCGTGGCGGAGATCGCCCAGTCGGTGGACGCGCTCTACGCCTTTGCCGCCACGGCCGAAGCAGTGCCGGCGCCTCTCTTCGATGCGACCCATGCGGCCCTGATCGCCGACGAGGTGGTCCTGGACGCCATGATGGCGCGCAATCCGGCCGCAACGGCCGCTATTGCAGGGCGGCTGCGCGATGCGCTGGAGCGCGGTCTCTGGGTTACACGGCGCAATGCCGTGGAGCGCGAACTCGTACGGGCAATCGGACTTGCGGAGCCGGCGCGGGCGGTTGAATAAGACCGGACAATGAGCATGGCAGCGGCCATAGAAGCCAGAAGCGACGTAAAGGGATGGTGCCCCGGCGTTCTGCGACCGATGCAGAGCGGCGACGGGCTGATCGTGCGCGTGCGTCCGCGCACTGGCACCTTTTCGCTCGACGAAGCGCGGGCCCTGGCCGATCTCGCCGGGCGGCTGGGCAACGGCCATATGGACCTGACGCGCCGCGCCAATCTGCAGATCCGCGGCCTCGAGGAAGAGGCCCTGGCCGAGCTGCAGGCCGAACTCGACCGGCTGGGGCTCGTCGATGCCGACGCTGAAACGGAAGCCGTCCGTAACGTCATCGTGGCGCCGCTTGCCGGGATCGGATCGGACGTGCGCAGGATCGCGATAGCCGTCGAAGCGCTGCTCGCCAGTGACCGGCGCCTGCTCAACCTCCCGACGAAGTTCGGCCTGTCGATCGACGATGGCGGCCCGGTTTCCATTGCGGGCGAGCGTGCCGATATCTGCCTGCGCGCCGTTGGCAAGGACTTCGCCGTCGGCCTCGATAGTCGCGAGGGCACGCGTTGGCTGGGCGCGTGTGCGCCGGACGCGGCGGTGACCGTTGTTTCGACGGCGATGCACGCCTTTCTCGACTGCGCACCGCATCGTCGCTTGCGCGATTTGTCGGAGTTGGATCAGGCCCGGGTTCAGGCGGCCGTGTCGCCGCTGCTCTCCAAGCTGCCCTCCTTCGAAAGGACCGGAGGCCGCGTTCTCGGCCTCGCTCAAGGTGCCGTCGGCATTGCCGCACCGTTCGGGCGTCTCGAGGCGATCCAGCTCCATCGTCTTGCCGATCTTGCGGCAACAGCGGGTGCCCATGAATTGCGCCTGTCGCCGTGGCGCACGCTCTATATGACGGTTCGCGACGAAGCGGCAGGGCATGCCCTGCTCGATGGCGCCGACGCGATTGGCCTGATCGTGCGCGACGACGATCCCATGCTGCGAATCGAAGCCTGCCCCGGCGCGCCGGATTGCACGTCGAGCAGTGTCGACGCGCGCGGCGATGCCCGACGTATGGCCACGCTTGCCTTGGCAAAGGGTTTCTCGGGTTCCATCCATGTCTCAGGCTGCGCCAAAGGATGCGCGCGGTCGGCGCCGTCGGACCTCGTGCTGGTGGGCAACTCCGGTCGATATCACCTGATACGTCATGCGACGACGCGAGGGCCGGCCGAACGGCTGGTCGATGCCGACGATCTCGAGTCGATACTCTCAGAGGCATCCTGTGGCTGAACCACGCGATTACATCCGAGACGGTGCGGAGATCTACCGACGCTCATTCGCGATCATTCGTGCCGAAGCAGACCTTGGCCGCTTCGATGCCGTCGAGGAGCGCGTCGCGGTGCGCATCATCCATGCCTGCGGCATGCCCGAGATTGCGCGCGATATCGTAATGTCCGAGACCTTCGCCCGCGATGCACGACAGGCCCTGCGCAACGGTGCGCCGATCCTGTGTGATGCCAAGATGGTGGCCAACGGAATCACGCGGGCACGCCTGCCTGCCCAAAACGACGTCGTCTGTACGCTCGACGATCCCTCGGTGCCGGAGCTTGCGCGGAAGATCGCCAACACACGCTCGGCCGCTGCGATGGAACTGTGGCGTGATCGCCTCGCAGGTGCTGTCGTCGCCATCGGTAATGCGCCGACAGCGTTGTTCCGTCTCCTCGAAATGCTCGACGCCGGCGCCCCTAAGCCCGCGGCTGTGATCGGCCTGCCGGTCGGCTTCGTCGGTGCGATGGAATCCAAGGAAGCGCTGGCGGCCGACGGTCGCGTGCCGTTCCTGATCGTGCGCGGTCGCAAAGGCGGCAGCGCCATGGCCGTGGCCGCCGTCAACGCACTCGCCAGCGATATCGAATGACAAGCCTCGACAGTCTCGCTGGTACTGCCAAAGCCGGCACGCTCTATGGCATTGGCGTCGGGCCGGGCGACGTGCGCTATCTCACCTTGCGCGCTGCCGGACTGGTGCGCGCGGTCGATATCGTCGCGTTCTTCGCCAAGAAGGGCTCGCAGGGTAACGCCCGGCGCATCGTGGCGCCGTTGATGGGCGAGG
This sequence comes from Reyranella massiliensis 521, assembly GCA_943369775.1. Lineage (GTDB taxonomy): Bacteria > Pseudomonadota > Alphaproteobacteria > Reyranellales > Reyranellaceae > Reyranella > Reyranella massiliensis_C. Next base: position 5,314 of record CALROF020000001.1, on the reverse strand, counting down.
GGCGGACGGAACTGAGGCTCGAATATCCCGTCACGGATGAAATCCCGGCCGAGCATCCCGACTATCAGAGCCTGATCGCGGGCTTCTATCGCGAGTCGGCGGAGCGGCTGGCGTCACTTCTGAAGCAAGGCCGATCAATCGGCTTGATCGCCGAGGGCGATCCGTTCTTCTACGGCTCCTTCATGCATATGTGGCGGCGGCTGGCGGCGGATTTCCCGGTCGAGGTCGTACCCGGCGTCACCGGCATGTCGGGCTGCTGGACGCGCGCTAACCTGCCGATCACCTGGGGCAACGACACGCTCGCGGTGTTACCGGGTACGCTCGAAGAGACGCAACTTACCGATCGCCTGCGCCTGACGGATGCCGCGGTGATCATGAAAGTGGGCCGCAACCTTGGAAAGGTGCGACGCGCCGTCGAGGCGGCCGGCCTGCTGTCGCGCGCCGTCTATGTCGAGCGCGGCACCATGCAGGAAGAACGCATCCTGCCACTGGCCGAGTGCGGTGAACCCGCTGGCGCCTATTTCGCGATGATCCTGATCCCTGGTCAGGGGAGGGCGTTGTGACCGGCTCGCTCGTCGTGGTCGGCACCGGGCCGGGCAAGGCCGACCTCATGACGCCGGCCACGCGCGCCGCCCTCGATCGCGCCACCGATCTTGTGGGTTATGGACCCTATCTCGATCGCGTTCCGGCGATCCGTGCCGATCAATGCCGCCATGCTTCGGACAATCGCGTCGAGCTCGACCGTGCGCGCCATGCGCTGGAACTCGCAGCGTCAGGTCGGCAGGTCGTCGTGGTGTCCGGCGGCGATCCCGGTGTCTTTGCCATGGCGGCGGCGGTATTCGAGGCCGTCGAAGCCGGTGATCCGGCATGGCGGACGCTCGACATCAAGGTCGAGCCCGGCGTGACGGCGATGCTGGCGGCGGCGGCAGAAGTCGGCGCGCCCCTCGGCGGTGATTTCTGCGCGATCTCGCTGTCCGACAATCTCAAGGGATGGGCGACCATCGAACGGCGTCTGGCCGCAGCGGCCGAAGGCGACTTCGTGATCGCACTCTACAATCCTGCTTCCAAGGCGCGGCCGCATCAGCTCGGCCACGCCTTCGATCTGCTGCGCAAGCTGAAGGATGCCGCGACGCCGGTGCTGTTCGTGCGCGCCGCGGGTGCTGCTGAGGCCAAGGTCGTGGCGACGACGCTCGGCGCGGCCGATGCATCCGTGGCCGATATGCGGACGCTGGTGATCATCGGCGCCAGCACGACGCGACAGGTCGGTCGTTGGATCTACACGCCGCGCAGCGAGCGCCGTACATGATCGAGCCACTGAACGGCCTCTGCCGGACTGGTCACGACATGGCCAGCAGGCTTGTCGGGCCGCGCGATCATGATCACCGGCAGGCCGAGAGCGCGGGCCGCCGCGACCTTGGCATAGGTCGGGTCGCCACCGGCATTCTTGGAGACAACCACGTCGATTCGCTCGTCGCGCATCAGCGCCGTTTCGACTACGACGTCGAACGGTCCGCGTGCCTGGAGCAACACCAGGTTGGGTGGCAGCCGTTCGCCTTTGGGCGCATCGATCAGGCGCGCCAGATAGTGGTGCTGCGGCGCGGACGCGAAGACGGGCAGCTCCTGGCGGCCGATGGTGAGGAACACGCGGCGCGGAGTTTCCCCCAAGGCCATCGCGGCGCTTTCGGTGTTCGCGACGTGCTGCCAGCGATCGCCGGCCTGTTCGATCCACGGCGCACGCGTCAGCGACGCAAGGGGCAGGCCAGTCTGTTGGCAGGCAGCAACGACATGCGCCGACATCTGCGCGGCAAAGGGGTGAGTGGCGTCGACGACCGCCTCGATCTCCTCGGCGTCGAGATAGTGCACCAGACCTTCGATGCCGCCAAAGCCGCCGATCCGCGTCGGCAAGGCTTGAGTCGCCGGCGCAGAAGTGCGGCCAGCCAACGACAGGGTCGCCACGAAGCGGTTGTCGTCGGCGAGTTGCCGGGCCAGCGACGCGGCTTCCGTGGTGCCGCCGAGGATGAGAACGCGCATTGCAGGATCGATCGATGACGGCTGAGCGCGCAACCTGCCCGGCGACGCGCTGGCTGTCCATTGTCGGGATCGGCGAGGATGGCATAGCCGGCCTCTCGCCGGTCGCGCGGCAGCTCATCTCTTCGGCCGAGCTTGTGCTCGGAGGCAAGCGTCACCTTGCTCTGGCAAGCGAGTTGATCCGTGGCCGCCAGGTGTCCTGGCCGAGTCCGATCAGCAGGGCGCTACCCGAAATCGAGCAGCATCGCGGTCGGCCGGTGGCGGTGTTGGCCAGCGGCGATCCCTTTCACTACGGCGTCGGCGACATGTTGATACGCTCGATCGCCGTCGAGGAAACGATCTGCCTGCCGCAGCCTTCTTCCTTCAGTCTGGCGGCCTCGCGGCTCGGCTGGTCGTTGCAGGATGTGACGCTGGTCAGCCTGCATGGCCGGGCGCTGGAGCATGTCGTGCGCCATCTTCAGCCCAAGGCGCGCCTGTTGGCGCTGTCGTGGGATGGTGCAACGCCGGCAAAGCTCGCGGCGCTTTTGGTGGCGCGCGGCATGGGATCCTCGACGCTGACGGTGCTGGAGTCACTCGGCGGATCCAACGAGCGCGTGCGGACGACGACGGCTGACGCCTTCGCCTTCACCGACGTCGTGCCCCTCAACATCATTGCTCTCGACGTCATCGCCTCGGCGGAGGCGCGGGTCGTGACCCTGGCCCCCGGTCTCGACGATGCGCTGTTCGAGCATGACGGCCAGCTCACCAAGCGTGACATCCGCGCCGTGACGCTCTCGTCGCTGGCGCCACGACAGGGCGAGCTTCTGTGGGATGTCGGGTTGGGCGCGGGCTCTATCGCCATCGAATGGCTGCTGCGTCATCCCTCCATGCGTGCGATTGGAATCGAAGAAGGCGCGGAACGCGCGGCCCGTGCTGCCCGCAATGCCGCAGCGCTCGGCACACCCGATCTGCAGATCGTGCAGGGTGCCGCACCGGAGGCCTTTGCGGGGTTGCCGACGCCCGATGCGATCTTCGTCGGTGGTGGTCTCTCCGATCCCGGCCTGCTCGACGCTGCCTGGGCTGCTCTGAAGCCCGGTGGACGCCTGGTGGCGAACGCTGTGTCGCTGCAATCGGAGGCGCGGCTGATCGACTGCTTCCAGAAGCATGGTGGCGAGATCACGCGGTTGCAGGTCGCCAAGGCTGGCCGCGCCGGCACGGGCAATGTCTTCGTCTGGCGTCACGCAACTCCCGTCACACAGTGGCGGGCGAGGAAGCCATGATCGTGGCGGGTGTGGGATGCCGGCGAGATACGTCGGCCGACGAAATCGAGCGGGTCGTGCGCATGGCGCTCGGCATGTTCGATCTCGCCGTCGAACGGCTGGACGCCATCGCCACCGAATCGGAGAAGGCGACGGAGCCTGCGTTTCCAGAGGCGGCGCAGCGGCTCTCGGTGAAGCTGATCGCCTGCACGGCGCTCGATCTCGACAAGGTCGCAGGCCGGGTGCTCACCCGTTCCAAGCTCGTGCTGGAAGCCAAGGGACTGCCATCGATTGCCGAAGCATCGGCGCTCGTGGTGGCGGGTCGCGACGGCCGGCTGCTCGGCACGCGCGTCGCCACGGAACGCGCGACCTGTGCCATTGCTATTGGAGAAGGACGTTGACTGTTCATTTCATCGGGGCGGGCCCAGGTGCTCCCGACCTGATCACGGTGCGGGGCCGCGATCTGATCGCGCGCTGCCCGGTTTGCCTCTACGCCGGTTCGCTGGTGCCCCGAGCGTTGCTCGATCATTGCCCGCCGGGAGCGGAGATCGTCGATACCGCACCGATGTCGCTCGACGAGATCGTGGCGGCGTGCCGCACGGCGACCGAGCAGGGGCGCGACGTAGCGCGGCTTCATTCGGGCGATCTCTCTGTCTGGAGCGCGCTTGGCGAGCAGCTCCGTCGACTGGAAGAAGAGGGCATTTCCTACACGATCACGCCGGGCGTGCCGTCCTTTGCCGCCGCGGCCGCCGCACTCGGCCAGGAGCTCACCTTGCCGGAGCTTGCGCAGTCGGTGGTCCTGACGCGCACGTCGGGCCGCGCGTCGGCCATGCCGCCGAGTGAAACCCTTCAGGCGTTCGGTGCGACGGGCGCGACGTTGGCGATCCATCTTTCGATCCATGTGCTCGACAAGGTCGTGGCCGAGTTGGTGCCGCACTATGGCGCCGACTGTCCGGCTGCCGTGGTCTATCGCGCGAGCTGGCCGGACGAACGCGTCATTCGCGCCACCCTGGGCACCATCGCGGCGGAGGTCGCCAAGAACCCGATCGAACGCACGGCGTTGATCGTGGTCGGCAAGGTTTTGGGCGCGCGCGACTTCCGCAACAGCGCGCTCTATGACGCCGCCTATCAGCGCCGGTTCCGCGGTCGCGGCGTATGATCCTCGACGGTTTCCCCGATCTTCCCGATTTCCCGGTAAGCGAAGTGTGGCTGGCCGGCGCCGGTCCCGGCGATCCGCGCCTGCTCACGGTCCTGGCCTGGCATGCCGTATCGAAGGCCGATGACATCGTCCACGACGCGCTGGTCGACGCGCGGGTCCTGAAGCTCGCGCGAACGGGTGCAGAATTCATCAAGGTCGGCAAGCGCGGCGGCCGGCCGTCGCCGCATCAGCGCGACATCAACGAAATCCTGATCGAGCGGGCGCGTCTTGGGCGTCGCGTGCTGCGTCTAAAAGGCGGCGATCCTTTCGTCTTCGGACGCGGCTGGGACGAGGCGATGGCGCTCCACGCAGCGGGCATTCGCTTTCGCGTGATTCCGGGCCTTACCTCCGGCCTCGCCGGTACGGCCCTTGTCGGTATTCCCGCGACCTCGCGCGACACCAACCATGCCGTGGTACTGGCCGCCGGCCATCGCGCCGAGGATGGCCGCTCCGCTGCCGACTGGGAGGCGCTGGGGCGACTCGGCCAGCCGCTCATCCTTTACATGCCGATGGCGCAACTCCCGGAGATTGCCGTCGCCCTGGCACGAGGCGGGCTTTCCGCCGACACGCCGGCTGCACTCATTCAGTCCGCGACGACCAGTGCCGAGCGGGTCATCGAAAGCACGCTCGGCACGCTTGCTGTCGATGCCTCACGCGAGGGCATCGGCTCGCCCTCCATTGTCGTCATTGGCGCCATCGCAGGTTTGCGCAAGGAGCTCCTGTCGTCGATGGTCGGCTGGCAATGAGCGGCGGCCCGCGCGGCTTCATCGTTGCTGCCGCTCGGTCCGGCGCGGGCAAGACCGTCATCGCGCTGGGCCTGATGCGTGCGCTCGCCCGCCGCGGCCATGTC